>NZ_JAKZFK010000023.1:0-69337 GCF_022549315.1 Aeromonas sp. MR16
AGTGGCATTCTACTCAACCGCCTTCTCGAGTCAAGCCTTATTTTCAGAGGCTTTTCGAGGCACCGACTGGCTTAACTGCGTTGCCGCTTGCCCTGTCGATGTGGCGCATTATAGAGAGATTGATCACGCTGGCAAGGGATAAATTGAAATAAAACTGCAATAATCTGCACTTTCTTAGTTATTCATAACAAGACACAGCTTTTATACAAACTTATCCACAGAGCACTGCTGAAACGGGGCCTGGCGCCCGACCAGTTAGTCAATTTTGCCCTCCACTTCGTCGCAGGAGGGATCTTATTCCAGCCCAAGGTGGCGCTGGTGCTCGTCCTCTATATATAAGGAAGCGCTCACAGCAGCCCCGCCTCTTGTACCCATGACGCCATCAGCTCGGCCGCAGGAAGATCACGGCTGCCCGATCGATTCTGCCCGGCCCAGAGCGGTGAGAAGTCATGACTTCCCCTCCTCTCTGCCGCGCCACGCAGTGGTGCCAAGGCCATGCTGGCGTGTGGAAAGGTGGGCGCCAGCTCGGATAGCGGGCCCAGCTCCCGCATCAGGCGGTTGACGATGCCTCTGGCGGGGCGGCCGCTGAACAGGTTGGTCAGTGCAGTATGATGACCCCATTCGGAGTGGAGAGCTTCGCGGTGCAGGGCAGAGGTCGTCGCCTCGGTACTGCAGAGGAAGGCGGTGCCCATCTGCACGGCGCTCGCCCCCAGCGCCAGGGCGGCGCGGATCCCCTTGCCATCGACGATGCCCCCCGTCGCAATGACTGGTAATGTCACCGCTTGCACTATTTGTGGCAGCAGAGTGAAGGTGCCTTGCTGCAGACTGAGATCGTCCGAGAGGAAGTGACCGCGATGGCCCCCCGCCTCCAGCCCCTGGGCGATGATGGCGTCGGCGCCATGCGCGCTAAGCCAGCGCGCCTCTGCCACAGTCGTCGCACTGGCCAGCACCTTGGCTCCCCCGCTTTTCACGTATCCGAGCAAGGCGGGATCGGGCAGTCCGAAGTGGAAGCTGACCACCACGGGTTTGAACTCGGCCAGGATGGCGGTATGTTCTTCGTTGAAGGGGGTTCGGCCGGGAGCGGTCAGGACGGCATCAGTGCTCAAGCCACACTCGGCATAATAAGGTGCCAGTGCCTGTCGCCAGCGGCGATCTGCGGCCAGATCTGGCTCGCACTGATGATGACAGAAGAAGTTGATGTTAAAGGGCCCAAGGCCGCTTTCCCTGAGCAGGGTCAAGGAGCGCCGCAGCTCGGCCAGGCTGAGCATGGCGGCCGGCAGGGAGCCCAGTCCACCGGCGGCGCTGACCGCCAGAGCAAGGTTGCAGTCTTGAACCCCTGCCATGGGAGCCTGAATGATGGGATAGCGAAGCCCGAGTTGGCCAAGCAGGGTCATGCTCCTCCCTCCGTCTGCCCTGCCGACACTGCCTCTTCTATATAGTCGCGCGCCATGACGATGGCACTCTCGATGGCAACCCGCGCCTGCGGACTGTTCTGCCAGCAGGTCGAGCCCAGCATGCTGGCCACCAGCCGGACTATCTGGCCGGTGTCGGCCTCCGCCAACTCACGCAGGCTATGGTAGCCGAGTTGTTCGAGCCGCCCGATGACGGTGGGCCCGACCCCCTTGACCCCGAGCAGCAAGGCCCGCTCCTTCGCCGGGAACTGTTTCAGATCAGTCATTCATCGCCTCCTTATGCCATGACACTGCTTATCTCTCTGCCTTTCTCGGCAGCCAACCATCACAACCGCTCTTTAACGCACATTTCTTAGCAGGAAATCTGGCTGACCACAGGAGCGAGCCTCTCGCTTGCGCATCTCGTCGGAGCAGGGCACTGCGTCATGCACTTCCTTGTCGATGCAGACATAGATCTCCCGCAGGAAGCGGCCGCCGTCGGCGCAGGCCAGGGTGATGCTCCCTTTGGACAGCCAGGCATTGGCATCGACCAGATCCTGCTTGAGTTGCTCTCGGCTCTTGCGCAGCGGCTCACTGGGCGCCTGGTAGGCGGCGGGCACCTTCACCCGCTGGCGCAGCTCGCCGGCCAGCCGGTGAAACTTCGGCTGGTCGAGGCCGGAGCAGGTGCCGTGCTTCTCCCATTCGTGGCGATAGAGGAAGCGGCTGGGATAGAGTCCGGCAAACTCGCGCTCCATGGCGGGATCCAGCCGCTCGGTGCCGCAGTCACTCGGGTAGCCGCGCTGATATTGCGGCCAGAGGCCGTGCAGCACGAACCCCAGCGGTCGGCTGCACTGCTCCCGATCGCCCGGTTTGACGGCGCAGTGCTGCGGCGACCAGGAGAGCGCCAGCGCGTAGTAGTCAAACTCCCCCGCCCGCCCCTTGCCCTGCACGCCTGAGACGAGCAACAGGGCACCGATCAGTAACACCATCATCTGCTTCATCTTCTTTTCATCTCCATCACCGCATCTTGCCTCCCCCGGACGAGAAAAATTTCCCTTCCCTCTCGGCCCCATGCTCCCACACCAGGGAGTCAAAGAACAACCATGCGAGCGGTCCCTGCGCGACGGGGTCAGACCAGTTAAGGGTTTCCCCTCCCGGATCTGAGGCGTAAGCTGACTCTCCGGCGAGCCTCTGCGTCCCGCCACCGTCTCCGAATTCATCTGCAACAGGACGTAACATGATCCGCAAGAATCCCTCAGGTCACCTGCCCGTTATCGACGAATCTGCCTATATCGACAAGACCGCCATCATCTGTGGCAAGGTGATCATCAAGGAGAATGTGTTTGTCGGCCCCTACGCCGTGATCCGTGCCGACGAGGTCGATGAGCATGGGGACATGGAACCCATCGTCATCGGTGCCAACTCCAACATCCAGGACGGGGTCGTCATCCACTCCAAGTCCGGCGCCGCCGTCACCATCGGCGAGTACAGCTCCATCGCCCACCGCAGCATAGTGCACGGGCCCTGCGAAGTGGGGAACCGGGTCTTTATCGGCTTCAACAGCGTGCTGTTCAACTGCCACATCGGCGAAGGTTCCGTGGTACGCCACAACTCGGTGGTCGATGGCTGCGATCTGCCTCCCGGCTTCTATGTGCCCTCCACCACCCGCATCAACCAGCAGAGCGATCTGGCCGAGATCCCGCGCGTCACCGTGGATGCCACCGAGTTTTCCGAAGACGTGGCTCACACCAATATCGATCTGGTCAAGGGCTACAAGGCACTCTCCAACGAGTTCTGATTTTTCCCTCATCCAGACAGCAAAACGGGCGCCAGGGCGCCCGTTTTTATTGCGGTGAAGCTGTGCTGGTTGCCTAACTCGCCCGCACACAGGCGGCGGCATGCGCCTCTTCGGGCAGATCGGTGAGAGGCTCGCCGGTGCCCAGATCGAGCAGGGGGGCCTCACCGTCGCCATTGCTGGCATCGCTGCTCCAGAAGCGGCTGTAAAGCGGCCAGCCTTTTTCGGTCAAGAGCTTCATCTCCTCACCCGCCTGGTGATAGGCGGCGAACAGGCTCGCCAGCTCCTGCGCCCCCGGCAGACGCCAATCATCGTGACCACGGGCCACCAGCTGCTGGCAATAATCGCGCGCCCGCTGCTGACTCATCATCGCGTAGTGGGCGCTGAAGGGGTTGTAATCCCCGTCCTCGTCGTTCGCCGTGTCGTCATAGGCGATCCCCAGCCGATCCGCCTCGCTCTGGGTCAAGGGGCAGACGAAGGAGAGCTTGCCCGCCGCCAGCTCGGGCTGGTGGCAGCCCTGGCTGAAGTCCGGTTGGGCATCCACCACCTGCACTCGCACCGCCAGAGTACGGCCACCCGCGCTGACCCGCACCCGTGCCGGGCCGACGGCGAGGCCGCTGACCGCCCCCTGCCCATCGATGCTCGCCAGCTCGGGCAACTCGCTGGACCAGGTTGCTGGCTCGGTGAGCGGCGCCAAGGACCCATCGCTCAGGCGCAGGGCCAATTGCAGGGCCAGGGTACGGCCGACCTCCAGCTGGGGCAGGGCCGGTGTCACCACCAGATCGACTGGGATGGCACCGACCGGACGGGCGTCATCCACCTCGCTCAAGCCCAGCTCGGCGACGCTGGCCGGGGTACGCCTCGGCTCGGCGGAGGCCCCGCGCAGGAACTCACCGATGGCGTCGAGCTCATCGTTGGTCAGGCCCAGCGCATGGAGGTGATCGGACGCCTTGGGGAAGAAGGGATCGTGCTGATCCGCCCCGGTCGGGAAACCGACCCCGCTGCTCCACTTGGTGACGCCGAAGTTGTACATGGCCACCACCCCCTGCACCGAGCCGCCGAGGCGCTGGGCCAGGATCGGGAAGACGCCGTTGTGCATATAGGGGCCGGTGAAGGCCACATCCCGCAGGCTCGGGGTCTTGAACAGCCCCATGTCCGCCTTCTGGCGGGTCTGCAGGAAGCGGCCCCTGTCCTCGAGATTGCGGCCGTAATAGGTCAGCCCCACGCTCTCAAACTGATGCTGGGTCAGCAGAGGACCTGAGTGGCAGTTCATGCAGCGGCCATCGGTTCTAAACAGGTGCATGCCCCAGAGCGCCTTGTCGCTGAGCGCTTGGGCATCCCCCTTGACGAAGCGCTCCAGCGGGCTCGGGCTGCTGATGATGGTGCGCTCGAAGGTGGCAATGGCCTTGGCAACCCGATCCAGGGAGATGTGATCATCCCCGAAAGCCGTGGCAAAAGCCGCCAGGTAGTCCGGGCTGGCCCGCAGCCGTGCCAGCAGCTCGTCGTGATCGAGGGCCATCTCCACCGGATTGTTGATGGGGTGCAGGGACTGCTCCTCCAGGGAACCGACCCGGCCATCCCAGAACTGGGTGCTGCTGTAGGCGGCATTGAGGATAGTGGGCGCGTTGCGGGTGCCCTTCTGGCCGAGATGACCGACCGACACGCTCAGCCCATCGCTCCAGCCTTTTTGCGGATCGTGACAGCTGGCGCAGCTGATGTCGTGGGCCTTTGAGAGCTGCTTGTCGAAGAACAGCTGCTGGCCCAGCACCACCTTGGCCCGGCTGTAGGGGTTGTCGACCGGGAAGGGCACCGCGGGCAAGGCCCCGAGCTCCTGCCATTGCACGCCGTCATCCACATTGGCGACGGGCCATTGGCTGCTGTCGCCAGCGTATTGCGCTCGCAGCGCCGCCAGTTCCGGCATGTCGCCGTCACGCACCACCGAGGGGCGCACCGGGTAGAGGGCGACCGCATACCAGAGCAAGCTGCCCTCCCCCTCGTCGAGCCAACTGCGGGTCAGCGGCTGATAGAGGCGGGCCCGAGCGCCATCCTGCAGCCAGATCTGCTGGGGCAAGGCGAGGGCGAAGGTATGGGGATAACGCCAGTCCTGCTTGTCGGTGGTGAGCAAGCGTTCAAACTCCACCAGGGTCGGCAGGCGCCACCCTGTCTGGCCACAGCTGGTCGGACGCAGCGCCAGTTGCTCGCGAGCGGCCGGCACCGAGTCGATAAAGCCCTGCCCCGGCAGCCAATATTGGCTGCCCTTGACCCCGGAGACGGTGCGCACGTCGTGCAGACAGTGCCAGGCGCCCTGGGTCAGCAACTTGCCCTGTTCATCCAGTCGCAATAGTTCGGCGGTCTCGGGCTCCCCCGGGATCACGGGCTTGGTTGGATAGATCGCAAGCTGGGCGGCCTGGATCGCGGCTTCGTTGGTGCGGCGATACCAGCTGCGGGCGGCGCTGTCATCCAGCAGCGCCAGCAGCATCTGCCAGCTGTCGGGGTAGTTGAGCTCGGCCCCCAGTCGCTGGGCCCGCAGCAGGGTGGCATAGTCCTGAATGGCGGCCTGTTGCTGCAGGCGGATCTCGCTGCCCTGACCCCATTCGCTGGCATCGAGTGCCCCGTCACCATTGCGATCGCTGAGCAGGAAGATCGCCGTTTCCTCCTCATCCAGTCGCAGTGTCGGCGCGGCTGCGCGGCGAGCCCGATTGTCACCGGCAGCCAGGTCGGCCACCAAGGCACTGCTGGCCCGCAGGATGTAACCATCCTGCTCACCGCTGAGTTCAAGCGGTGCCGTCAGCAACAGGCCGGCGGGCAAAGTCAGGGTCGGGTTGCCCTGGCCGGTCAGGGTCACTGATGTCCCTATCCCGGTGGCGCGCTGGCGCAGGTTCAGGGTCGCACCCGGTGCCAGTCGGTCACCCAGATCGATGTCGAGGATCAGATCGGCCCGGGTATGGGTCTGCAGCGGCGGCTCGACGGGTGGGGTGACGATCGGCGGATCGATCACCGGCGGGGTGACGACGGGAGGCTCGACGACAGGAGGCACTGGATTGGTACCTTGGCTACCGTTGTCGTTACAAGCAGTCAGGGCCAGCAAGCTGGCCAGCAGTAATATGGGTTTCATCGTTTGGTTGCGGTGGGCAGACAGGCCGGCGATTATCCATTCAAACGGCAATCATTATCAATTGCATCCAGCTAATATGTTTTTTAACAACAACTTCGCTACCTGAATGTGACAAGGGGTGGCCACAAGCCACCCCCGATCGCCTTAATATATAGACAGCACCTGCCCCTTCTTTTAATTGCACTTCTTCAGGCTGACATGCCAGTTGGCACCAGACTGCACCTGATACTTGGCGGCGAAGCTGTCCATGTTGAGTGCCACCGACACCTGCAACAGGCTGTTGAGGTAGATGAGCGGCTGTCCCTCAGGCACGTCGCCGAAGCTGCTGACGTAGGGGGCCTTGCCCTCGTACTTCTGCACATTCCCTTCGCTTATCTTGAAGCAGGCCTGGTCCCCCTTGTTGATCCCTGCCTTGGCGAGCAGGGTCTCGTCGATGTTGGTCCAGACGTTGCCGTACTGCACATCCAGGATGGGGATGGTGCCCTTGAGGGTGCCATCGGCCTCGGCCAGCGCCGGTTGGTAGGGAATGGTCACCACCTCGGCGGGCAGCAGCGGCCCCACTTGCTCGTAGCTGATGGTGCCGGAGGCGAGTCGCGCCCCGGTATAGGCGTAAACGTCACGGCCATGGAAGGTGTAGGACTTCTCGGAGCCCTTGAGGCGATTGCGCTTCTCGTCTATCTGGCGCACCGCTTCGATGCCGAAGTGCTCGGCCACCAGGGTCAGGGTGCCGTTGTCCGGCGAGACGATGTAATGACCACTCTTGGTCTTGAGCACCACAGAGTGGCGCGCCGTGCCCACCCCCGGATCCACCACGCTCACAAATACCGTGCCCTTGGGCCAGTAGTTGATGGTCTGATAGAGACGGTAGGAGGCCTCCCAGATGTTGTAGGCCGGGATCTCGTGGGTCAGATCGTAGAGCGGCAGGGTGCGATCCACCCCGAAAGCAACCCCCTTCATGGCCGATACGGCGCCATCCTTGAGGCCAAAGTCGGTCTGAATGACCAGCGCCTCGTTGGCAAAGGCACAGCCCGCCACCAGCGAGAGGGCGAGCACCAGGGTGCGGGGAGCGGTGCGAATATCCATATCAGAACTCCTTGTAGATCGATGAACAGGCATAAACAGCCATTTAGACATCCAGAATGCCATCATGTGCATTCTTTGCAAGCCGTCTCGCCCGAATGGGGGGAAAAGCACTCGCCTGAGCGCCCGAACTTGTGTATCCATGGGGCTGGGCAGAAGAATCAAGCGAGGTAGGCATGACAGAGACGGGGACTCCCACACTCTTGCTGAGTCTGGGTGAGCAAAGCAGCCGGGTGCGACTGACTTGGGAAGATGGCACCCTCTGGGATCATCCGCTGGCCTTTGGCCTGGAGGCCATGACGCCGGGCCCCTTTCGTCGGGATCCGCCCAGCGCGCTCGAGTTGGAGCAGGCCATCATGGTGGTGGAGGACGTGCTGATGCCGCTGGCCGCCCAGATCCCGCCCCACGAGAGGCTGATGCTGCACAGCCCCTACCCGTTGGTTGGCGAACTCGGCAGCCAGGAACTGAGCCGAGAGAGCGTCGAGCAGCTGTTCGGTCAGTTTGCCGCCATGGTGGAGGGGGATCCGCTGGCGGCGGCCAACTTGCCCAAGGCCCGCCACTTTGCCGCCACCCTGCTGATCCTGCGTGAGTGGATGCACCATCTGGATGCCAAGCGAGTCGTGCTAATCGACGGCTGACACGCATCTCGCACGTGAACGACAGAGAGCCCCTGACCAGTGATGTATCGAGAACCATCGACGATGTCACGAGTGCGATCTGTCTCTTTTATCGCCATCACAGGTGCCCATATCATCGCCATTCAGCCTGTATCAATGTTGTCTGACACATAATATGGTACCCGATAAGCTCCCCCCTCCTTCCGGCAACAGGAAATACCCAAGGATATGGGAAATAAACAACTATCCCATTGATATAAACGGCTAATTTTCACAACGATTGACGTTCACCCGGTACCTTGCCTGCTTATAATCAGCTGAGCCAGGTCAGTTGCAACCCCTCTTGCCATTCGGGAAAGGTCCATGCCTGCATCGAAGTCGAACCCCCTGTCCCGCAAGTGGCTAAGCCGGCTTGGCTTCCTCTGCGTGGGGCTGGCGGGGCTGGCAATGGTGTTCAACTACGCCTACCTCAGCATTCGCCATGACATGGAGCTCATCACCGCCAAGCAGCCCAACGTGTTCGAGGTGTTCTATCAACGAGCGCGCATTCTGGCTCCGGCACAGCTGGCACAGTTTATCGATCAGAGCGCCATCAAAACCCCCATCTTCAGCGAGAACCACAGCGCTCTCGCCTATGTCTATGGCTACGACTACAAGAGTCGGAAGAGGTTTGCGGAGATCCCCATCATGCCGTCGCTTCACAGGACCCTGGCCGCCTATCAATACGTGCTCTCCTACCCCGAAGTCATCAACCTCTACGCCATCTTCGACGATCACCAGCTGCTCGGCATGATCGCTGACAATCGGGACCTCCCGGCCCGACTGCTGACCACCAAGAGGGCGCTGGGTCAGAGAGCGCCCTGGCTACACTACTTTGGCTGTGCCTCCTTCCCGATAGCCCATCAGCTCTGCAGCCCCGACGAGGCCCAGGTGTCCGACATCTACACGGACAGCTTCACCCAGCAACAGATCATCACCATGTACTTCCCCTTCGATTTCTATGATCTGGCGACCAGGGCATATCGCCATGGTCTGATGGGGATCGACATCGCCATCGACGCCGCTTTCAAGGATGTGCTGCAGCCCTATGAGAGTTCCAATCCAACCCGTACCGTCATCACCTTCGACGCCGCCGAGCCCTGCAGCCCCGGCCACCTCTGCCTCAGCACCCCCCTTATGCGCACCAAGGCGGGGGCCGATCTCTATCTCAAGTGGTCCTACTCCTACGGCAGTTTCGTGCAGAAGGTGGTGCTCTACAGCCCCGCCTTCAAGCTCTATCTCATCGCCCTGTTGCTGCTCATGCCGACCTGGCGACACCTCTATTCCCGCCTGTATTTACTGGCACACACCGATCAGCTGACCCGTCTGCCGAGACGAGACATCCTGGATCAGGCGCTGCTGCAGGAGCACGATTGCCTGATGATCCTGGACATCGACAACTTCAAGTCCATCAACGACAGCTATGGCCACGGCGTGGGCGACAGGGCTCTGACCGCCTTCGCCCACCACCTGAACAACAGCATCCGCAGCGGGGATACCGCCATCCGCTGGGGAGGTGAAGAGTTTATCGTCCTCTACAAGGGGCTCGGCAATGATGCCGAGATGTGCCGGACCGTCGCCCGCTTGCTGGCACAACCGATAGCGATCCCGGATCTCCCCACCCCCATCACCTTCTCGGCCGGTATCATCCGCATCCGGGATTACCTGTCGGTGGCCGACGCCATCACCCTGGCCGACGAGCTGCTCTATCATGTCAAGCAGCGCGGCAAGCACAACATCGCCTACCGACAGGGACTGGAGATCAGGCTGGTCAAGGAGCCGGGCGCCCCCCAGGAGGCGGGGTAAACAGGCGGAAATCGCTGTTGGCCGGTGCCGCGCTGGTTGAAGATCGGCAAGCAGCCGAGGTTCTTCTCAACTTCTGCTTAACCAGGCGGTTCTGTTACCATTTACCACTGTGACTGTTTTCATCCTGCCGCGATGGCCCAACCTGGTATCCCTATGTCTTTTGCCTCCTTTGCCGAACTGGCCCTCTCCCCTCGTCTGCAGCAGACGCTGAGGGAGCTCGGCTATGCCCAGCCGACCCCGATCCAGGCCAGCGCCATCCCGACCATACTGGCAGGCTGCGATCTGCTGGCGGGTGCCCAGACCGGCACCGGCAAGACAGCCGCCTTTGTGCTGCCGCTGCTTGAGCGGCTGATGCAGCACTCGCAGGATGAAAGGCCCCGCCCGATCCGTGCCCTGGTGCTGGTGCCGACCCGCGAGCTGGCGGTGCAGGTACACGAGAGCGTGCTGCGCTATGGCAAGGAGACAGGGCTGACCTGCGCTTTGGTGTATGGCGGGGTGAGCATAGCCGCCCAGGTGGAGGCACTTAGAGCCGGGGTGGATATCCTGGTCGCCACCCCGGGCCGGCTGCTCGATCACCTGCGCCAGGGGGCCCTGAGCCTGGCACAGCTCCGTCATCTGGTGTTTGACGAGGCGGACCGCATGCTCGACATGGGCTTTATGGACGAGATAAAAGCCCTGCTCAAGCAGATCCCGGCAGAGCGCCAGACCCTGCTGTTCTCCGCCACCTGCGATGACAATCTGTTTGCCTTGAGTCGCGTGTTGCTGCGCGACCCTGTGCTTGTCGAGGTGGCAACCCGCAACACCACGGCGGCCGAGATAGAGCAGCGGGTCTACGCGGTGGATGGCGATCGCAAGCAGGCATTGATCGAACACCTGCTCAAAGTGAAGGGCTATGCACCGGCGCTGATCTTCAGCCGCACGCGGCAGGGTGCCGACCAGCTGGCCCAGCGACTCGGCAAGGCGGGCATCAATGCGCTGGCCTTCCACGGGGATCTCTCCCAGGGGGCGCGGGAGAAGGTGTTGCTGGAGTTTCGTGCCGGCACCCTGCAGGTGCTGGTCGCCACCGACGTGGCCGCCCGCGGACTGGATATCTTGGATCTCAACTATGTGATCAACCTGGAGTTTCCACATCAGCCTGAGGATTACGTGCACCGCATCGGCCGTACCGGTCGCGCCGGCAACAAGGGGCTCGCCATCACGCTGTTCAGCCCGGAAGATGCACCTCAGCTGGAGAAAGTCGAAGCCGTGCTCGATACCCGATTGCCCCAACAGTGGTTCCCGGGTTTTGAGCCCGATCTCACCCGCTTCGAGCCCGAACCCCGCAGGAGCGGCAAGGCCGCCCAGAAACAGCGTGCCAGAAAACAGGCGCTGGGTGGCAAGAGTGGCAAAGTCCG
The DNA here is from genome assembly GCF_022549315.1 of Aeromonas sp. MR16. Lineage (NCBI taxonomy): Bacteria > Pseudomonadati > Pseudomonadota > Gammaproteobacteria > Aeromonadales > Aeromonadaceae > Aeromonas > Aeromonas sp. MR16. The sequence goes on from NZ_JAKZFK010000023.1 coordinate 11,238, forward strand.
GTAGGTGCGATTAGCGGAGCGCAATCGGACACGATAGCGTCTCTCCACCACAATAAAAAACGCCCAATTGGGCGTTTTTTATTGTCCAGTCAGGCCGTTGCGGCCACTAAGACTGGACTGCCAGCGCCGGCGGCAGGGATCTGAGGATCCGCCGCTCCGCCAGGGTGGAGAGGATAAACATCGCCAGATAGCCGAGGCCCAGCGCCACTATGATGGCGACCACGTTGGCGGTGAACTGGGCCACCAGATAGTAGGCCGCCACCAGCGCCACTATGCCCACCAACCGGATGATCAGGCTCTGGGTAAAGTGGCCGTGGGCCTTGATATAGGCGAGCTGATAGCCGTTGAGCATCATGAAGATGAAGAAGATGGAGAAGTGGAACAGCACGGGCACGGCCCCCGCATAGTCGGTGGGGAACAGCAGCAATACTAGCGACTTGCCCGCCAGCAGCATCACCAGGAAGAATATTGTGCTAACCACGGCGCTCAGGCGGAAGATCCAGCTACGGATCTGCCGGATCTGCCGGTGATCGCCATTGCGCAGGTTGACCGCCAATTCCGGCAACACGAAGCGATAGATGGGGAAGACGAACAGGGTCGTCATATAAGTGAAGATGGGGCGCACCACCACCTGAAAATCCCCCAGCTCGTCGAGGCTGAAGTGGCGAATGGTGAGCAGCACTGTGATGTAGATCATCAGGATGCTGGCCCCTGCCTCGAGGGACGCGGTGAAGCTCTTCTTCACATAGCTGCGCATCTCGGGGCCGAGCGCCACCCTGGCGAGCGGCCGGGTCGCGATAGCCCTGCGCCTATGCAGATACATATAGCCGGCTATCCCCAGAGAGGAAAAAGTCAGCCCGTAGAAGAGCGAGGCGATCGCCTCCATCCCGAGGCCGAAGTAGCAGATCCCAAACATCAGGGCATTGGCGAGCGGCTCCAGCCAGGTGACCCTGTTCGAGATCTCGTACATCCGGTACATGGCCACCAGATTGGTGAAATAGACCTTGAGCCCCAGCCCGACCATGAGTCCCACCAGGTGCAGATACTCCACCCGGATATGGAGCCCGTGCTTGATATAGGGGATCACGACCCCCCAGGTGAGCAGCACCATGCCGATGAGGAAGTAGCGGAAGATATTGATGATGTCTCTGTCGTTCCTGGTCTGGGAGTAGCTCACCACCATGGAGGAGCGAAAGCCGGTCATCAGGATGAGGGACAGGGAGATCAAGTCCACCACGCTGTTGAACAGCGCCAGATCCCCCTTGGCCACCCACTGCGCCAGCCACACCTTGAAGGCGAAGCCGATGAGGATGCTGGCCAGCGACGCCCACATGCCGGTGACGAAGGCCTGCTTGAGACGGGTGAGAGAGTCGGGTTGCACGTCTTGCGTAACTTGCATGATTCGAAAGGCCGGGTCGCTGCGAGGCAAGGGAGAGGCCCATCTTATAAAAAGGAGGCCCGGATTGAACAGCCTTAATCCCGTCCCCCTTCCCGGCAGGAGATAAGGGCGTTGCCATCCCCCCACCTCAAACCGACGCCTTAGCCCCCATCACCGCAGGACAGCGACCAGTAAGGCCCAAAGCATGCGCCACTCGGCGACGCCAATGCAGTGCGTCCAACTGCCGAATGAGTGGGTTGATTATCGAACATCACGCTTTTGATCAAAATATCAATACAAGATATCGAATTGCTGGCAAGTTCCCAGATTTGGCCAATCACGCCTCTTATAGTGGGCTCATGGACGGCTCCAGTCGTCTCCCCATGACGTACAAAACAAGGGAATCACCATGAAAAGACCCACAACCCCCCAGCTGGCAGCATTTTGTATCGTGCTACTGGCTGCATTCTGCTGGTCACTGCCTACCCCGGCAGGGCTGGCGCCGGCGGCCTACCACACCGCCATCCTGTTTATCGCCACCATCCTTGTCATCGTCACCAACGTCGCCCCAACTGGCTATATCGCCATTGTCTCTCTCGCCCTCTATGCCGTGCTCCACGCCGGAGGTGAAACCACCCCCAAGGCGGCCATCGAGGGAGCCCTTGTCGACTTCAATCACCCACTGATCTGGCTCATCGTCATCGCCTTCATGATTGCCAGCGCCTTTGCCAAGACAGGGCTCGGCAAACGGATCGCCCTCTTGCTGCTGAGCCGCTTCGGCCAATCCACCTTGCGTTCCGCCTACTGCCTGGCGGTCGCTGACTTTATCCTGGCGCCAGCCACCCCGAGCAACACGGCGCGGGCCGCCATCGTGGCGCCCATTGCCGACTCCCTGGCCAAGACCATCAACAAGGAGGATCGCAAGCTTGGCCAGTTCCTGCTCTCCAGCGTCAGCGCCATGAACGATGCCTCCGCCGTCGCCTTCAGCACCGGCTTCGCCGGCAATCTGGCGCTGGTCGGTATTGCCGCCAGCGTGGCGGGTCTTGCCATCGGCTTTCGTGAATGGGCGCTCTATCTGTTGCCACCCGCCATCGGCCTGCTGCTGATCATTCCTTTCGTGCTCTATCTGGTGATCCGGCCCGAGACTCGCGCTACCCCGGACGTTCCCCGCTTCGCCCGGGAAGAGCTGACCAAGATGGGCCCCCTGTCACGGCATGAGAAAAGCCTGCTGGGGGTGTTTGTCGGTCTGGTCGTGCTCTGGGTCGGCGGTAGCAACCTGGGACTGGACGCCACCACGGTCGCCTTCCTCGGTCTCGCCGCCTTGCTGCTGCTCGGCGTGCTGAACTGGAACGACGTCAAGGGCAACAGCGCCGCCTTCGATACCCTGATCTGGTTCAGCGTATTGATGGGGATGGCCGACAACCTCAAACAGGTCGGCTTCACAGACTGGCTGGGGAACGCACTCTCCCAGTTCATGCACAGCACCCTCGGCGGCTTTGGCACCCTGCCCATGCTGGTGGTGGTGATGGGGATCTATCTCTTCACCTCCTATGCCTTCGCCTCCGGCACCGCCAAGGTAGTGGCACTGGCCCCCGTGATCACCGGCGCCCTGCTGGCAGTCGGCGTGCCCAAAGAGATGGCGATCTTTAGCATCGCCGCCATCACCAACGTGGGCTGCAATCTGGCCACTTACTCCCATGCCCGTATCCCGCTGCTGCTTGGCATGGGATATCACACCAGCGGTGAGTGGATGCGCATCGGCCTGGTGATCGCCTTGGCAGGCTTTGCCGTGGTGATGTCCATCGGCCTGCTCTGGTGGCAGTTCTTGATCTAGATGGCGGGGACCCCCTGCCATCCCCCATCCAATGAAACAACGAAATGGATTTGCCCCTTCTCCCGCGTCTTGTCATGCACAAGGGGTGGGGGATGAGGGTGGCGGTAACGCAATAAGCCCAGTAATGTAGGGACGATTAGCGTGGCGTAATCGTCCGTTTATCGCGAACGACGTGATGGCAAGACAAGCAGGAAACCTTGGATGGCAACGGGCTTCTGGCTACCCCTTATCGCGATCGTCCGAATAGGCTTCGCTATTCGAACCGGCGGCCCTTTGGAGAGATATGACAAACCTACATAGAATTGAACTGCTTCATTGCGAAGAAAACTCTCCCTATTTAGCGCAACTGGATCAGTTATTTCAATCCGAGTGGTCAGACTTTCGGCTTTGTGATGCTTACACAAAAGATGCGAACTTACCGCCGGTGCTTGTTGCGGTAATGAATGATGTGGTGATGGGGGGTTTGGCTTACTCTCGCTTCAAGGAACCCCATCGCAGCGGTGACGTCATCTGGATCAATGCCGTGTTTGTCTGTGCCGAATACCGGGGTAAAGGCATTGCCAGCCGACTCATCAATGCCGGTGTGTCACAGTTGTTAGAGCCGTCACAAGACTATCTCTATGCCTATACGAATGTCCCGGCACTGTATCAATCCTTGGGGTGGTCTGAAGTCGATATTGAATATGAGCCAGATCACAAGGTCATGGGCATTTCACTCAAGCCCCAGCTACCCGAATAAAAAGCGTCGAGGAAAACAGCTAGGATCCGCTGGGGAATAGGTGCAACCCCCTGTATTTATCTGCCCCAAAACGACGGTACTATCTTGGGTGAGCTGCACTTCCGCCGCCCGCACGCTACCGCCCCAGAAGCTCGCCACCAGTATCAAGGCCCCTGCCACCCCGTATTTGATCCAGGATTTCATCGTCTTGCTCCCCTCTCACCGGCCCCTCGCCACCCCTGTGGCAAGCAGCCCTTTAGTCAGTGGGCAGAAGATAGGGGGGATTTGTGAGGGAAGCATGAGGTTGTGTGAAGCCAGGGTGAAGTCCGGAGAAATCAGCAGCAACCTCCTATTCGCGAACGTCCGAATACGCTTCGCTATTCGAGCATACAGCTTTACAGAGGTATCATTCGAAAACCAACATGAAGTACACTCCTCACGGAGTCTTGATGTGCAATATCAGCTTGCGTCTAAGGAACAATGGTTTTTTCAGCTAACACATATATTGAACCGGGACTTCCCCAGTTTTACCTGGGGAAATGTTCTCTACCTGTCCCCCCCATAACGTTACTGGTGGAGGGGCCCGGGGTTGCTCTGGTGATAATGATATACATCATTATGGATGCCTCATGTTACTACTAAAGTTATAGGATGTATAGATGACAACTTTATTTTCATGGACGGGTATCGATACGCATGGACCAGCATCAATTTACATCGCTAGTGATAGCCGGATATCTTGGGGAAAAGGTAATTACTGGGATGTGGGAAGAAAAGTATTTTCATCAAAAAAACACCCAGAATTATTTGGCTATAGCGGTTCAGTTACATTTCCGATTCAAATGCTTGGTCAACTCATTGAACACATAGATAATGGATTGGCTATTTGTCAAAATGATAATATAGATAAAAAACTAGAAAGCATTAGGTCTTATATTGAGAATAGCTTCAATGCAATGCCACACGATCAAAAAAAGCCCTGCCAAATATTATATGCGACAAGATTAGGAAATAGAATTAGTTCTAGTTTTCATATGGCAATATTTGATATTACTAGTGGGGGAATTTCTTGTGAGAAAATGGCTTTACCTGAAAAATCTGGTTTAATTGTGACTACAGGTAGTGGAAAAGTCTCATTTAAAAAATGGTATGACACATGGGTAGGAAAACCACACCAAGACCCTTATCAAACAGGGCGGACCAGTAGAGCTGTGTTTAGCTCTTTTTGTGACTCCTTGGTGTCCCAACAAGATCCCTTCAGTGGCGGAGCTCCACAGCTAGTAGGGCTATACCGTGAAGGAGCGGCAATAAACTTTGGTATTATATACAACGGTAAAAGATATTTTAATGGTTCAGAAGTAACTGCATCCCAAGACTTAAACCTTATAGAATGGAGAAATTCATTATTTGAGCGATGCGATGGTGACACCATGAATATTCTAGATAAAGCTCAGCGACAACCTAGACCTAAAATGGAAATAAATTAATACAAAATAACAAAAAAATACTTTTTAACCTTTACCCTCTCTATTTAATAAAATGAAAAAACGAATTTTACTATCAGATTTTCCAGAGGGGGGCATGATGCCTCCCTCTCTCTTTATCCCTGATACCTCGCGGACAGGGAGCTACAGCAATCAGGCCAACGGCGGCGTGCGTGGCGGCACCTTGCGCTTGCTGCCGGTTGACTCGAAGGCCGAGGCGACGCGCAGCAGGTTATTGTCGTCATAGGCGCGACCGGCGAAGGTCAGACCCACCGGCATGCTGATGTCAGCCATCACCCCCATGGGGACGGTCACGGTCGGCACGCCGAGATGGCGAATGGCGAGGTTGCCGTTGGCGACCCAGACGCCGTTGCTCCAGGCGATGTCGGCGGAGGCCGGATTCACATCCGCATCGGCCGGACCGACGTCGGCGACCGTGGGGAACAGCACGGCGTCGAGCCTGAGCTCGTCCATCCACTCTTCCAGATCCAGCTTGCGGGTCTGCTCCAGGCCGCGCAGGCCGTCCGGCACGGAGGCAATCTCGTCAAAGCGCTTGAGGCCGCGCTTGGCCATATTGACGTACTCGTCCATACCGGCCGCCAGATCCCCCTCTCGGTTAGGCAGTGTGCCCGGATCGTGGGGGAAGATCTTGGGCCCGTCCACATCGGCCAGCTTATTGAGCTTGGGATCGCCGTTGGCGCGCAGGAAGTCGTCGAACGCCCAGCCGGAGAGCTCCCACAGCTCGTCGTTGAGAAACTCCGGGCTCACGATACCGCGATTGAACACGGTCGGCGCACCGGGTCTGTCCCCTTCGCAGTTGGAGACCAGGGGGAAGTCCACTTCGATGACTTCCGCGCCAGCGGCTTCCAGCGCCTTGCGCGCGTCTTCCCAGAGTGCGATCACGGACGGGCGGGTATGGATGCGCTGACCGGTCGGGCCGCCGATGCCGGGGTGCTCGCTGGTGCCGGCCAGCTCATCCTTGTTGATAAACATGCGCGGCACCCCGAGGCGCTTGCCCTTGAGGGCATCAGGCTTGGCGGCGAGATCCAGGTAAGAGGCCGGACGCACCTCGGAAGCCTTGGGCAACTTGATCCAGGGCTGCATGCGCCACAGATCCCCACGGGTGTCGCTATCGTCGGCCACCACCACATCCAGCACTTCCAAAAGGTCTGCCATGGTGCGGGCGTAGGGCACGACGACGTCCATGGTCGGGGTCAGGGGCCAGTTACCGCGCACCGAGATGACGCCACGGGACGGGGTATAGGCACAGAGGCCGTTGTTGGAGGCAGGGCCACGGCCGCTCGACCAGGTCTCTTCGGCCAGACCGAAGGCGGCGAAGCTGGCGGCGGTGGCGGTGCCGGCCCCGTTGGAGGAGCCGGAGGCAAAGGGCGCGGTCAGATACTCAGCGTTATAGGGGCTCTCGGCACGGCCATAGACGCCGCGCTGCATGCCGCCATTGGCCATGGGCGGCATATTGGTTTTGCCAAGGCAGATGGCACCGGCGGCGCGCAGGCGCTCGACGGTGAAGGCATCGCGCTGGGCCACCAGATCCTTGAACGCCGGGCTACCGGAGGCGGCGGTCAGCCCCTTGACCAGGTAGCTGTCTTTGGCGGTGTAGGGGATGCCGTCGAGCGGCCCCAGGGTCTCGCCACGGGCGCGGCGAGCATCGGAGGCTTGTGCCTCTTTCAGCGCATCGGGGTTGGGCACCACCAAGGCGTTGAGCTTGGTGTCAGTCTCGGGGCCGTTGTAGGCGGCAATGCGGGCCAGATAGGCCTCGACCAGTTCGACCGCGGTGGTGCGGCCGGATTCGAGCGCGGCGCGCAGCTCGGCGATGGAAACCTCGGTCACTTCGATCATGCTGGATCTCCTGTAAAAGGGTGACGCTGTGCGATATCTGCCGCAAAGCGGACATATCGCAGGTGATTGCTTGTGATGGTGGTCGCCGCATTCAGCGCCTTCGACCACCACGCCATCAAGGGACAAAACCCCACCAGAGTGGGGTTTTGTCGAACAGTCTCGCCTACGGCTTATTTGCCGGACGGGATCTGCTGGGTGATGCAGTGGATATTGCCGCCACCCAGCAGGATCTCGCGGGCGGGCACACCGATGACCTTATGCTCCGGGAAGATCTCTTCCAGAATGCGCTGGGCTTCGTCGTCGGTGGCGACATCCAGCAGCGGGTAGACGATGCGATCGTTGGTGATCAGGAAGTTCACGTAGGAACCGGCCAGACGACCCTCGGCCTCGCGCGGCACGCCGCTGCCGCTCTCGACGCCGGCAGACTCCTCTTCGGTACAGAACAGCGGGCCCGGCTGGGGCAGCTTCCAGACTTTCAGCTTGCGACCCTTGGCATCCACCGCCGCTTCCAGCACCTCGAGGGCAGCCAGGGAGCGGGCGTACTGGGGGTCGTTCTCGTCGTCGGTCCAGTGCAGGGCCACTTCACCCGGGCGCACGAAACAGCAGATGTTGTCGATATGGCCGTCGGTCTCGTCCAGATAGACACCCTCGTTCAGCCAGATAAAGCTCTTCACCCCCAGATAGTCGCGCAGCAAGGCTTCGATCTGACCCTTGGAGAGGTGGGGGTTGCGGTTCTCGTTCAGCAGGCACTCGGCGGTGGTCATGCAGGTGCCTTCGCCATCCACGTGGATGGAGCCCCCCTCCAGGATCAGCGGCGCGTCGTAGCGGCTCATGCCGTGCTCGGCCAGCATCTTGGCGGCCACTTCCTCATCCTGGTTCCAGGGGGCGTAGAGACCGCCCTTGAGGCCGCCCCAGGCGTTGAAGCCCCAATCTACCCCACGGCATTCGCCGGCGGCATTGGTGACCACGGTCGGGCCTGAGTCACGGGCCCAGCAGTCATCGCTCGCCATCTCCACCAGGGTGACGTGGGCGGGCATGATGGTGCGGGCCTGCTCCATGAACTCGGCCGGCACCCCCATGAAGACCGGGGTGGCGCCGCCGATGGCATCGGCCACCTTGGCAAAAGTCTGTTGGGCGAAACGACCCGCTTCACGCCAGTTGTCCGGACGGAACGGCCAGATCATCCAGACGGCCTGCTGGTGCGCCCACTCGGCAGGCATGGTGAAGCCGTCAGCGGCCGGGGTGGAAGTATTGGTCTTGATGCTCATCGCAAGACTCCTTGCATGGATTGAGGCCCCCCGGATTGACGCGGGAACGTGGAAAAATAAGAGTGAGTCGCAGTGTAAGAAGTTGCGTTCACATCAATCAAATGAATAGGATTAATTGTCCCATAAACAGCGCGAATAATCCCTCCATGAAATTACACCAGCTCGACCTCAATCTGCTGCTCGCCTTTGACGCCCTGATGACACAAGGCAGCGTCACCCGCGCCTCGGAGGCGCTGTTTATCAGCCAGCCCGCCATGAGCCACTCCCTCGGCCGGCTGCGCACCTTCTTCGGCGATCCGCTACTGGTACGCACGCCCCAGGGGATGCTGCCGACCCCCCGCGCCCAGCGGTTGCACCTGGGGGTGCAGCAGGCGCTGCGACTGCTCGAACAACAACTCAGCGACGAGGAGCTGTTCGAGCCGCGCCACTCCAAACGCCGCTTCGTGCTCTGCACCACCGACTACGTGGAGTGCGTGCTGATCCCGCCGCTCATCTCGCGCCTCAAAAAACTGGCGCCCGCGGTCACCATCGAGATCCGCATCCTGCGCGACAGCCTGCCGGAGGCGGAGCTCGCCAGCGGCGAGATCGATCTGGTGCTGGGGTTTGACGAGTACATGCAGGTGCCGAGGTATCTTGGCAAAGAGACCTGGCTGACCGAACCCCTGGCCGGGCTGGTGCGCGCCACCCGCGAGTTGCCGGAGGAGCGGATCACCCTCGCGCAGCTGGTGGAGATGCCCCATGTGTTCCACTCGCCGCTGGGCACCTCGGAGGCCAGCCTGGACCAGTTTCTCAAGACCCGGGGCCTCGCGCGCACCATCTCGGTCAACAGCCAGAGCTATATGTCCGCCGCCGCCATCGTGAGCCAGAGCGATCACCTGCTGGTGCTGCCCAGCAAGGTCGCCGAGCTCTTGGCCGAACACTGGCCCCTCAAGAGCCTGCCGCTGCCGGAAGATGTGCCGGATTACCATCTCAACTGCGTCTGGCACCCGGTGCATGCGCAACAACCGGCCTTGATCTGGTTGAAGGCGTTGATGAAGGAGCTGGTGAGCCCTGACTAATCCCCCCTCATCCCCTGCCCTTCTCCCACAAGGGGAGAAGGGAGCGGATACCTGGTCTGTGGAAAAATCTTGGCTCAACCTGCATGACCAACCCACAACGCCCAACAAATCCTCGATCAGTCCCCTCTCCCTCCGGGAGAGGGCCAGGGTGAGGGGAAGCGTTCACCTCGCCTCTGAGGCGACCGGCAGATCCCCGCGGGCGATGGCCGCCAGCAGCAGGCGGTGATCCTCCCGGGTACGCTGACCATAGGCCACGGCGAAGTCGGCGATGGCCTCATCCATCGCATCCGACTTGCCCATGTAACCGGCGATTTGCGCCGCATCCCCCGACTTGGCATGGGCCAGCGCCAGGGCCCAGCCACAGAGCTGACAATGCTCGATGAAGTGGCGGACTTTCACCACGCCGGGGGTGATGTCGATCCCCCCCTTCATGTCCCGCAGTTGGCGCACGTAGAAATGGCGTCCCCGCAGCTCGCACCAGCCGAGGAAGATGTCCGGTGAGCCCTGGATCATGCGCTGCCCCCGCACCACCCGCCGCCCCTGGCTGCCGCTGTCGTCCTCCGAGGTGAAATAGGGGGCCAGCACCGAGGGCTGCGCCTCCTTGACCTGCAGGAAGAGGGGATCCTCATCATCGGCCCCGGTCAGCAGTATCACCCAGCAGCGGGTTCCCACGCTGCCGACCCCGACCACCTTGCGCACCACGTCCACCACCCGGTAGCGCTGCAGCAGGATCCGCCTGTCCTCCGGCAGGGAAGCCAGATAGGCCTCCAGCAGTTCCCCCAGCACCTCATAGACGGGTTGGCCATCCTCGGTGTGGGTCTCGCGGATGACGAAGGGGTGGATCTCGCGGATCCTGTGCTGATCGTCCACCAGATCCGTCATCTTGCCGAGTACCTGCAGATGGTTGCGCCCCCGGGCCTTGAGGAAGGTGGCCTCGATCCGCTGGTGGGCATCCGTAGAGAAGGCGTTGAGTACCGAGGCCTGATCGATGCGGTCATACCAGACCCTCATAAATCCCAGTTTGCCGTATTCCCGCAGCCGGCTGCGATAGCTGGACGCTATCACTCTGGCCGCTTCCCGCTGACGGGCGGCGTCGGCCCCAAGATAGTCGGCGGCCACCAGGGCGCTGGCGGCCAGGCGCTTGAGATCCCATTCCCAAGGGCCGAGATGGGTTTCGTCGAAGTCGTTGATGGCCAGCACCAGGTTGCGCTCGGCGCTCGCATAGAGGCCGATGTTGGCCACATGCATGTCACCACAGGCCTGCACCATCAGCCCGGAGCGGGGGGTGGTGGCGAGATCCGCCGCCATGATGGCAGCCGCCCCGCGCAGGAAGGCGAAAGGCGACTCCTGCATCCTGGCATGGCGCACCGGCACCAGCCGCTGCAACCGGGTGGCGGCCTGGGCCTTGAGCACGGCGATGGGATCCCGTTCGGGCAAGGGGGGCGGCAGCTGGGCGTGTGATTCGCGGGGGACCCGTTCACGCAGTTGTTTACCGGCGGCGAACCGCTCCGCAATGGTGCTGCGCGGGGCGGTGAAATGCAGCAGCATCGCCTGGGATTTGGATGGCTTGGCCATGCTCGTTTCCTCCATGAGATCTCATCATCAAGATGGAAGAGGGAACAAATGAGGGCAAGGGTGACGGGAAAAAATCGACCCGCCCTGGCTGGTTAGCGGGCGGCGCTCAGGGAGTCCATCAGCTGATCCACTACGGCACTGAGCAGGGTGCGATCCGGGCGGCACTGGGCGAAGGTGACCAGGCCCTGGATATTGATCTGCAAGAAGGCGGTCAGGGTGGGAATGTCACAGCCGGCGGCCAGCTCGCCGCACGCGCTCGCCTGTCGCAGGATCAGCGCCAGATCGGCCTCCAGCTCGCCATAGATGGCCTTGAGGCGCAGGTGCAGCTCCTCGTCCTGCTCCGCCAGCTCCATCAGGGTGCGGGTGATCAGGCAGGAGCCCTGCAGGGCATCGTCCACCAGCTGGTTGAAGTAAGCGCGCAGGCCGTCGAGCGGGCTTGTCCGGTCGAAGCAGCGACGGCGCAGGGCGCATTTCTCCTGCACATAGTGGTCAACGGCCGCCAGCAGCAGGCCGCGCTTGTTGCCAAAGGCGGCGTAGAGACTACCCGGGTGCAGGCCGGTGGCCGCGACCAGCTCCTGCATGGTGGTCTTGGCATAGCCCCTGGCGCGAAAGGCCTCCATGGCGTGTCGCAGGACATGGTCCCGATCAAACTCGGCGCTGCGCATGGGATCTCCGTTGGCAGGGTCCCGGCTAGCCGGGGAGAAAAGGGCGGCAAGTTTACCCCAGCGGACGGGCAACACCAACCCATGCTGAACCCTCGTTCAAAAAAGACTTGCGTACAAAACAAAAAACGTCTTGAATGCACGTTCAAGAATTACTCCCCGAGGACAGACGACCATGGATACCCTGTTTCAACCCTATCGCCTCAACGGCACTCTCACGCTAGCGAATCGCTTCATGATGGCTCCCCTGACTCGCTGCATGGCGGGCCCGGGTCTGGTGCCCACCCAGCAGATGGCCGCCTACTATGGGCGTCGTGCCGACATCGGTCTCATCATCTCCGAGGCCACCATCATTCGCCCGGACGGCCAGGGCTACCCGAACACCCCGGGTCTCTACAGCCCGGAGCAGGTTGAGGGCTGGAAGCAGGTCACCGCCGCCGTTCACGCCAAAGGCGGCAAGATCTTCGCCCAGCTGTGGCACGTGGGTCGCCTCTCCCACCCCTTCTTCCACCAGGCCGAGGTGCTGGCGCCATCCGCCGTCGCCCATGACGGCACAGTGCCGCGCATGCGCGAGCTGGTCTATCAGGTGCCCCGCGCCCTGACCGTCACTGAGATAGCGCAGCTGGTGGAGGATTACGCCCAGGCTGCCGCCAACGCCATCGAAGCCGGTTTCGACGGGGTGGAGATCCACGGTGCCAACGGCTACCTCATCGATCAGTTCCTGCACCATTCGAGCAACCTGCGCGACGACCAGTACGGCGCCACCCCGGAAAACATGAGCCGCTTCGCGCTGGAAGTGGTGGATGCCGTCGCTGCCCGCATCGGCGGCGATCGGGTGGGGCTGCGCCTCTCCCCCGGTGCCTATGTGCATCTGGCCGGGGATGTGCGGGACCGTGCCGTGTTCGACCATCTGCTGGCCGAGCTCAACCGCCGCCCCCTGGCCTATGTGCACCTCGGCATCTTCGATGACAGCCTCACCTTCGACTACCTGGATGGTCGCGCCTCCGACTACCTGCGCGCCCACTACGACGGTCACCTGGTCGGGGTCGGCAACTACAGCGCACAGAGCGCTGCCGAGGCCATCAAGGCGGATCGCTTCGACCTCATCGCCATCGGTCGCCCGCTCATCGCCAACCCGGACTACCTCGCCAGGGTGAAGAAAGCCGAGCCCCTGGTCCCCTATGCCGACTCCATGCTGGCTGAGCTGGTTTAACAAGACCGGGCTTCTTGTGGCACCCCGTGCCGACACCATGCCGGCCGAGTTGGTATAGCAAGGCCGAGCGGGTCTAACCGGCTCTTTTACTGGCCAAGGATGGGATCCGCGCCCCGGCGCGGGTTTCCAATGTTTGGGCCCCACTCCCGGGCCCTTTTTTGTGCCCGCCAACCCCGCGCCTGCCCCATAACCCCTCCCCCAGCCCGACGAAAGCAGTTGCTGATGACAACCAGTTGGTTATATTGGTTGCTGATGACAACCAAAAGGACAATGACAGATGGATCCCCGTCCCCTTCGCGCCCTGTCACGGGAGCTGGTACGCGAGCTCGGTATGCTCTCCCAACAGTGCGGCGCCCTGACCTTGAGCCCACTCGAGGCTCACCTGCTGATCGAACTCGAGAACGGCCCCGCCACCAACCAGCAGCTGGCCGAGCGCCTGCGCATCGACAAGTCCAACGCCAGCCGCCCGCTGGCTCGCCTCGTCGAACGGGGCCTCATCGACTGGCACCCCCACCCTTCCGATGGGCGCAGCAAGGAGGCCCGTCTCACCGCCGCCGGCCAGGCTCAGTTGCTGGCCCTGCATCAGGAGATGGACAATGCCACCGAGCTGGCGCTGGCCCAGCTCAGCCCCGCCGAGTGCGAACAGCTGTGGAGCGGCCTGCGCCTGTATCGCAGCGCCCTGTCCCGGGCCCGCCGCCAGCAGGGTTATCAGATCCGTCCCATCGTTCCTGCCGATAACCCCCATATCGCCGCCGTGGTGCGCGCCGTCTCCGCCGAGTACGGCCTCACCGCCGACAAGGGTTACGGGGTGGCGGATCCGAACCTCGATTTTCTCCATGAAACCTATCAGGGTGAGCGCAGCCGCTATTGGGTCATAGAGGGACCGGACGGCGCCATTCTCGGCGGCGGCGGCATAGCCCCGCTGGCGGGGGCGGAAAACGAAGTGTGCGAGCTGCAGAAGATGTACTTCCTGCCTGTACTGCGCGGTCTGGGGCTGGGACGGCGGCTGGTGCTGCAGGCGCTGGCCGAGGCGAGAGCGCTCGGCTACCAGCGCTGCTATCTGGAAACCACCGACGTCTTGCGGGAGGCGACCTCGCTCTACGAGTCGCTGGGCTTCGAGCACCTGCCGGGGCCGCTCGGCAGCACGGGCCACGATGCCTGCGAGATCTGCATGGTGCTGACGCTGATGCCGGACAGTGCGATATGAACGGCCCGACTCGCCTGACGGTCGGCATCCGTGATGTACAGTTCGGAGAGCGGGTGAAGCTGGTTGAACCGGTGAATCTCTATGGTTGTTCCCTGGCCGACGATGTGTTCGTTGGCCCCTTCGTCGAGATCCAGTCGAACGTCAGCATAGGGCCGGGCACCCGGATCCAGTCCCACAGCTTTATCTGTGAGCATGTCACCATCGGGGCCCGCTGCTTTATCGGCCACGGCGTCATCTTTGCCAACGATCTGTTTCGGGCGGGAGCCCCGGACCCGGACTCTGCGAATTGGGGCCGGACCTTCATCGAGGATGAGGTCTCCATCGGTTCGAACGCCACCATATTGCCGGTGCGGATCTGCAAGGGGGCCGTCATCGGTGCCGGCGCCGTGGTGACCCGCGACATCCTGACTCCCGGCACCTATGCCGGTAATCCGGCCAGGCTGCTGCGCGCCTTCTAGCCAGCCACTGCGCGATAAAAATGTGTCTCTCCCCCTCATCCCTTCTCCCCCTTACGTTCAAAAAGGGGGGGAGAAAGGAGCAAAAAGACCCCGCCATGGCGGGGTCTCTTCTATTTGTCGGCCAGCAAAACACGGCTACCTGGTTTGGCGCTATGGCTCAGGAAGGGAAATAGAACCAGGCGGTCTTGATAAGGCCGGCTTCCACCTCGAACACGGCCACACTCTCGATGGGCTCGGGGGAGAGGCCACAAATCCGCTCGTGATCGAATACCTTGTTGCCCATTACCGTTCTCGACAGCAGCTCGGCTCTCAGGGCGGGGTTGTTGAATCTGTGCTCCGTATAGAAGGCCCTCAGCGCCCCCTTCCCCACGGTAGACGGCGTCTCTGTCGGCATCCGGTATCCCCTGAATTCCTCGGCGAAGCAGGCCATGAAGGCGTCGATGTCGTGGGCATTGTAGGCGGAAAATTGCGCCGCGACGGGCAGTTCGGCGGACATCTGTCACTCCCTGACGATGAAAAGGATCCCTGTTATAGGGGGCTTTGCCCCCGCTGTCGACAGGCAAGGATCACCCGACTTGCTCACCCCCGGCCAGCCGCCATTAGGGGGCGCCATTGACAGACACAATCTGCGGATAAAAAAAGACCCCGCCGAGGCGGGGTCTCTTATGTCATCTGCAGGCCTGTGCCATGCGAGCCGGCGATCAGTGTTCGCGGGTCTGGCGGAACAGCACGTCGGGGTGACGCTCCTGGGCCAGTCGCAGGTTGACCATGGTCGGGGCTATGTAGGTGAGGTTGTCACCGCCATCCAGCGCCAGGTTCAGCTCGTTCTTGCGCTTGAACTCCTCGAACTTCTTGACGTCTGTGCCTTCCACCCAGCGGGCGGTGGAGACGTTGACCGCCTCGTACAGGGCCTCGACGTTGTACTCGCTCTTCAGGCGGGAGACCACTACGTCAAACTGCAGCACACCGACGGCACCGACGATGAGGTCGTTGCTGATGAGCGGACGGAACACCTGCACCGCGCCCTCTTCGGAGAGCTGCACCAGCCCCTTGAGCAGTTGCTTCTGCTTGAGGGGGTCGCGCAGGCGGATGCGGCGGAACAGCTCGGGGGCGAAGTTCGGGATGCCGGTGAATTTCAGATCCTCGCCTTGGGTGAAGGTGTCGCCGATCTGGATAGTGCCGTGATTGTGCAGACCTATGATGTCACCGGCGCAGGCTTCGACGGCTTGCTCGCGGTCACCGGCCATGAAGGTGACGGCGTCGGAGATGTTCACGTCCTTGCCGATGCGCACGTGGCGCATCTTCATGCCCTTGCTGTAAGTGCCGGACACGATGCGCATGAAGGCGATACGGTCGCGGTGCTTGGGATCCATGTTCGCCTGGATCTTGAACACGAAACCGGAGAATTTCTCCTCGGTTGCGGCAACGATACGGCTCTCGGCCTTGCGCGGCATCGGGGCCGGGGCCCAGTCGGTCAGGCCGTCCAGCATGTGGTCGACACCGAAGTTGCCGAGCGCGGTACCGAAGAAGACCGGGGTCATCTCGCCGGCGATGAAGGCCTCGTGATCGAACTCGGGGGAGGCGCCTTGCACCAGCTCCAGCTCGCCGCGCAGTTGCGCCGCCAGATCCTCACCGATGGCCGCGTCCAGATCCGGGTTGTGCAGACCCTTGACCACCCGCTTCTCCTGGATGGTGTGGCCCTGACCGGTCTGGTACAGATAGACCTCGTCCTTGTAGAGGTGATAGACACCCTTGAAGGATTTGCCGCAGCTGATGGGCCAGGTGATGGGGGCGCACATGATCTTCAGCTCGCGCTCCACCTCGTCCATGACTTCCATGGGGTCGCGCACTTCGCGGTCCATCTTGTTCATGAAGGTGAGGATGGGGGTGTCCCGCAGACGGGTGACTTCCATCAGCTTGCGGGTCCGATCTTCGACGCCCTTGGCGGCATCGATGACCATCAGGCAACAATCCACGGCGGTGAGCGTACGGTAGGTATCTTCGGAGAAGTCCTCGTGACCCGGGGTATCGAGCAGGTTGACCAGGCAGTCGCTGTAGGGGAACTGCATCACCGAGGTGGTGATGGAGATGCCGCGTTGCTTCTCCATCTCCATCCAGTCGGACTTGGCGTGCTGGCCCGATCCACGGCCCTTGACGGTGCCGGCGCGCTGAATGGCCTGTCCGAACAGCAGGACTTTCTCGGTGATGGTGGTTTTACCCGCATCCGGGTGCGAGATGATCGCAAAAGTGCGTCTCTTGGAGACTTCACTCAGAAATTCAGCAGACATAATTCAGTGTTCTTCTTTTGAGCAAGGGCCTCAGGCCCCCGTGGGAATAAATGCGGATGCCACCATGAGAAAGGGGCCCCCTGCACACAACGGCGCCACCCGGGCGGGCCATCTGGCCAACCGGTGGGAAAGGAAAGAGCGTTGCGTTACATGGGCCTTCTCGCCTGGGTCAAAGCAAAATTGCGCGACATTATACCCGCGCGAGTGAAAAATACCCAGCCCGGCATAACAGGAAAGGGCAAGACCCCGAGCGGGATCATTGTGCCTTCACCACCCGGTTGCGGCCCGCCAGCTTGGCCTGATACATGGCCTCGTCGGCGCGGCGCACCAGCTCCCCGAGATTGCCGTCCTGGGGACGGTACTGGGCACAGCCGATGCTGATGTGAATGGGGTGATCCTCGGGCACCTCCTCGATGCGCAGTCGGGCAACTTGCTCGCGGATCCGCTCCGCCACCTCGGCCGCCTCGTCGAGCCGGGTATCCGGCAGCAGCACCAGGAACTCCTCGCCCCCGTTGCGCCCGACCCTGTCCAGGCTGCGCAGCTGATCCTCGATGCACTGGGCCACGGCGGTCAGCACCCGATCCCCCACGTGGTGACCCAGCAGATCGTTGACCTTCTTGAAGTGATCGATATCCAGCAACAGCACGCAAAACGGCTTGCCGCCCTCCCGCGTCTGGCTGAACAACTTTCGCCCCTTGGCCTGGATCTGGCGCCGGTTGTGGATGCCTGTCAGCTCGTCGGTCATGGCGAGGCGGTGCATCTTGCGGGTGCGGCTGCGCTGGTGGAGCACCAATATGCCCATCACCAGGATCAGCAGCGCCACCACCAGATATTGCCAATAACGCCGCTCCTGCAGCTGCTTGAGCTTTTCGGCCTGCAACTGCTGGTTGGATCTGAGGGTCTGGTTCTCCAGCTCCTTGCGGGCGAGATCGAACTCGAAGCGCAGTTGCAAGGAGCGCTGCTCCCGCAGCATCTGCTCGAGCTCGTGCCGGGTCTGCACGAACTGCTTGAGGCTGAGCAGCGCCTCCCTGATGCGCCCCTGCCGCTCGTATACCCGCGCCCGCACCTCATGGATCCAGGCCAGGAAACGCAGGTTCCGCTCCCTGGCGAAGACGCGCTCGGCCAGCTCCAGATGGGGCATCGCCTCAGCCGGTTTGCCCATGGCCTCCAGCACGGTCGCCATGACGATGTCCCAGTGACCGCGGGTCACGCTGTCCGCCCCCTCCCCCTGATGCAACAAGGAGGAGGCCTGCTCCAGCTTGCCCGTGGCCTCTGCCGCCTTGCCCTGATTGAGCAGGACGGTGGCCATCTCGATCCGGCTCCAGGCCAGCATCCCCTCCTGTTGCTGCGCCAGATAATAGCGCTCGGCCTCTACCATCAGCGGCAGGGCCTTGTCGTACTCCCCGCTCTCCATATAGAGCAATCCCTGCTGGGTATGGATGCCGACCAGGTGTTCCTCGTCACCCAGAACCCGGTAATCGTGATCCAGCTCCTGAAAATAGCCTTGTGCCCGCTCGTAGACCCCCATCCTGCGATAGGTATTGGCGATCTTGGCCAGCACCTCACGCCCTTTTTCTTCCAGCCCGAGCCCCTCGTAGCGCCGATGGGCATCGATGAGCTCCATCAGTCCCTCGGCCATCTCTCCCTGATAGGAGTACATGTCCCCTCGCAAGCTGAGGATGTCGGCCCGTTGCCGCTCATCCCCCAGTCGGCGCGCCAGGGTCAGCGCGTCGGCGTAATCCTGGCTGGCCTCGGTCATGTTGCCGAGCAACTGCTGATGAAAGCCACGGCAGGCGAGCAAGCCGCTCTCGGTGACGCGGTCCTTGCGCTCACGGGCCTGGGTCAGCGCCAGCTCGGCAAACCCCACGGCCCGCGCATAATCGTCATCGCGCTCGGCAGGCTGGGCCCAGCACTGCAGCCGGGTGATACGCCCCTGCGCCTCTGCCGGATAGTCCCCACTGTGGGCCGCAAGGGCCGCGACCCGCGCACGAAACTCCCGCACCGGCGGAGTATGGTCTTCCAACTGCTGCAACTCCCGGGACAAACCGGGCTCGGTGAGCGGCGCTTGCGCCCCCCAGGCCTGGGTCACTCCCAGCCATAACAGCAGACTCCAGCTCATCAGGATCTTCATGCCGACTCCGTCTCCCCGTTCGATGGCACCCATGCCGCACCCACAGTGCCAATAATATCCCTCCTTGTCGCGGGCGCACAGCCATCCGCTGACGAGGAGCCCGATCCGCTTCGCTATCAACTACTGCCATCTCATTCTTTACAGGATGAAAATCTGCATCGACTATAGGCAGATTCGAACAAGGGAAGGGACGATGAATGACCTACGAGGAGCTGCAGGAGGCCCATGACAGGTTGTTGCTGGAGAACGAGCGCCTGAAACGGATCGCCGAGGATGCCCGTGAAAAACTGGATGCCGCCATGGACGGCACCGGCCTGTGCATCTGGCAGAATCATGTGCCGACCGGCAAGCTCATCATCTTCAACCGACGCTGGGGCGCCATGCTCGGCTATCAGCCCAAGGAGCTATCGGCTCACTTCGATGTCTGGCGCGCCCATCTGCACCCGGAAGACAGGGAGCGGGTGCTGCAGGCCTTCTTCGATCACCTGGAGGGCAAGAGCCCCTTCTATCAGGTGATTCACCGCATGCTCGCCAAGGATGGCAAGGTCACCTGGGTGCTGGACAGGGGCCGGGTGGTGGAGCGGGACGAACAGGGCAACCCCCTGCGGGTGATGGGCTCCCACATCGACATCACCCACGAGAAGGAGTACGAGCAGCAACTGGCCCGCCTCGCCCACCGGGATCCCCTCACCGGCCTGCTCAACCGCACCGCCCTGCACCGCCAGTTCCCCGGCGAGCACAGGGCCATCTGTTTCATCGATCTCGACGACTTCAAGCAGGTGAACGACAACCTGGGCCACCGCGCCGGCGACGAGCTGCTGGTAGCCATCAGCCAGCGCCTGCGTGCCTGCTGCGACGACGACATCCGGCTGGGTCGGCTCGGCGGGGACGAGTTCGTGCTGTTGCTGCCCTGGCCGTCCGAGGATCCCAGAACCAGCCAGCTGGCCCGTCAGTGCATCAACGCCATCGCCACCCCGTTCGAGCTGCCCAACGGGGAGGCGGCGGTGGGGCTGAGCATGGGGATAGCGGCCATCCGGCCGCAGGATGATTTCAGCACCGCGCTGGCCAGGGCCGATCAGGCCATGTACAGGGTCAAACGCAGCGGCAAGCGGGGTTTCCACATCGCCCAGCCCAGCGGCCAACCGCTGCTGGATCAGGAGCAGGTGAGCGAACGGGGACTGCACCACAGACCCGATGCCTGAGACCTGAGCTCAGCTGCATTGTCAGCATCTAGTGAAAAGAGGGTGACAGGAGGCTGTCCCGCAGTTGCATTGTCAGCATCTAGAGAGTGAAAGGAGGCTGTCCCTCAGCTGCGTTGCCAGCGCCGCAATAACCGGCCACGCAGGCCGCAGTCCAGCAGCCAGCTGTTGTCGAACACTCGCAGGATCGCCGGTTTGGCGTGTTTGGACATGGCGACGGCGTGGAAACGGGTCTGCTGTTTGCGCCTCGCGTTCATCTTGTCGAGCAGGGCATGGGGCAGGCTCTGGGCGATGAAATCGGAGATCACCAGCACATCGGCCTTGGCAAAATCCGGCCGTTCCAGCTGGGTCAGCGCCTGCTCGAGACAGGGCACCAGATCGGTGCCGCCGTGGAAGCTCATGGAGAGGAAGCGCTCCGCCTTGTCGAGCCCGGTCTCGGCGGTGATCTCGAGGGTCGCCACCTCGGTGGAAAACAGCATCAGGTAGCAGCCCCGTTTCTCGTCCATCGCCACCTTGAGCAGGGCCAAAAACAGCGCCTTGGCGCACTCCTCAGGGTAACCCCCCATGGAGCCCGAGGTATCGACGCAGACGATGAAGGGCCCGCGCGGCTGGGGCTCCTCCCCCCCCTGTTCAGGGGATCGCAGCATCAGGCGCTGGCGTGGCAGGGTGCCCCGCGACTGGTAGCTGAGCAGCCGCCGCTCCAGGTAGCGGCGATAGAATTCCAGCTCCAGCTCGGGCAGGGCCAGCATCACCGCCTCGCTCGGCAACAGCCGCATCAGGTCGCTGGCCGGGTGTACCCCCACCAGATCGTCCGGTACGTCGTCGGTCTGCACCTCCTCGAGCTCATGCACCGGCACAGGTGGCAGAGTCAGGGAGTCGGTGCGTCGCTCCCGCTCGCTGCGCCCGAGCAGGGCGGCGATCTCCCCGAGCAAGGGCTCGCGCTGCAACATGCGGGCATATTGTTGCACCAGCACCAGGCTGCGTTTGTGCCAGCTGCCCTGGGCCAGATCCCAGAGGCCGCCGGCCGAGATCTGGTGCGGATCCAGCGCATCGGCCAGGGTGCGGTTCGCCAGCAGCTGATCCTCTATCTCCTGGCGCTGCTTCTCCCGCTCCGCCTCGGCGATCTGCTGCTGCAGTTGCAGCAGGCTGCCCACCAGGCTGGCCCGCCACTTCTCGATAAACAGCTGACGCAGGCCCTCGGTGGGCTGCACCATGATCTGGCGCACCAGGCTGCGGGCATCGCCGGCGAAGGGGCTGTGCTGATCCAGCGCCTCCAGCAGGGCGGGCAGGCGGCCCACCAGCTCGGTCATGGGCAGCAACCGGTGCGCCTGATAGAGCCGGTACTCCTGCTCCAGCGCCACCGGCACCGGCTTGTGGCGCATCTCCTCGCCGAGCTGTTCGCTCCAGCTCTGGATGCGTTTCTTGAGCAGCTTGCCCTGCAGCGGGGAACGTTTCAGGAATTCGGAGATCTTGGGGGTGGAGGCCAGCAGCAACGCCATCTCTCCCGCCAGTTCCCCCTCCCCCATGAGGAGCCCCAGATCCATCATGCCGATCTCAAGCACGGGATCTCCTTATGAGGCGACGCTGACAAAGGAGAGGCTGCCAGTCACACACCAGTAGCATGTTTGACTTGTTATTTGCGACTATTGCAGCACAAAAAACCATTATGCATCGAACCCGGACAGGCGGTCACGCCACTGCAGCAGCTCGGCGCGCAACCGCTCCAGATCCCGGTTCAACACGAAGAAGCTGTCTTCCACCTGCTGCAACCAGTGCGCCCCGATAAACAGATGGGGCTGGTGACGATCGAACAGCCCCCGCTGCACCTTGAGGCTCTGCTGCACCCGGCTCACCTGATCCACCAGCTCAGTCAATTCGGCTTGCCAGGGCGCGATCACCACCTCGGGGATGGCGGCGCGCTCCACCAGCACCAGGGGCACCGGCTGGCGCTGGATGTCCAGCACGTGCAGCCGCAGCTCGGCGTCGAGCACCAGCTCGTAGTGCCCCTCCTTGGGGTTGCCAAGGGGCCAGCCCACCAGGGCCTCGCCGGTCGGGTGCCAGTGGGAGAGCAGGGTGCGATCGAAGGTGAGGGTGCCGGTCAGGCGCTCGGGATCCCCGCCATCCAGCGGCGCCGGAGTGAGCAGATGGAAGCGCACCAGCTTGCCGAAGGGCTTGGCGTTGGCCAGCGGCAGCTCGGTGCCACGGGCGCGGCGGCCGAACCACTGCTTGCGCTTGACCGCCTTGCAGCCGAGCCGCAGGGAGACCGCGTTCTTGATCTGCTTGAACTGCTCTCGCAGGGAGAGCAGCTGGCGGGTCATGGCCAGTTGCTGGTAGCCGTAGAGGCGGGAGAATTCGCCGATCATCTCCAGCAGGGCGGTGCGGGAGGCTTCGTCGTGCCAGAGGCAATCCTTGAACAGCAGCAGATCCAGCGGCGCCACCTCGTCGCGACCGTTGAAGAAGGCACTCGCCTTGATGAGCCTTACGGCCTTCTTCCAGCGCCGATCCGACACGTAGCAGCCGTGGCCGAGCTGGCTGTCGAGCTGCTGGCGCAGCTGATAAATGAGCTCGAAGCAGGCGTCCGGCAGGCGCACCTGCTCGATCTGTCCCTGCCAGGCCTCATACTCCTCGCCATGGATCTGCACCGAGGGGGACAGGTTCTGGTGGGATTGACCATCGCTCGCCAGCATGGCCTGGAAGTTGGATTTCTCCTGCACCCTGTCCATCCAGATCCGCACCAGCATGCGGTCGTACAGCGCCTCCAGCCCGCTGTCCGGCGCGGGCAACTCGTTGGAGGCGGTCACCAGCAGCCGCATAGGGATGGGATGCTGGCTGTCGCCGTTGCGGAACTGGCGCTCGTTGATGGCGGTGAGCAGGGTGTTGAGGATGGCGGGGCCCGCCTTCCAGATCTCGTCGAGAAACACCACCTCGGCCTCCGGCAGGTAGCCGCGGGTCAGCCTCAGGTATTTGCCATCCTCCTTCAGCGCCTGGATGGAGAGGGGCCCGAACACCTCCTCCGGCGTGCTGAAACGGGTCATCAGGTATTCGAAATGGCGGGCATCAAAGAAGGCCAGCTTGAGACGCCGGGCGATCAGGCTCTTGGCGATGCCGGGGGGGCCGAGCAGGAAAACGCTCTCGCCACTGAGGGCCGCCAGCAAGCCGAGCCGCAGGGCATCCTGCCGCTCGTATAACCCCTCTCCGAGAGCGGCCAGCAACCTGGGCAGGCGCTCCTGGATGGGGATGGCACGAACAGTATTCTGGGCTAAAGGCGGCATAGGCACAGTTTCCGAAGCTGGTGGTCGAGCGTGACGACACGGTCCGGCCTCTGGCCGCGCGCCACTGCAATGTCTGTTGATTCTGGTCATCCCCGCCGCAAGGCGCCGGGGATCCCGCTGAAAATCCCTGTTCGGGGATAGCCGCAATGCGCAAAGGGTGCAGCAAATCCGGCGAGAGTGTACTCTGCGCATCAGAATTTACCCCAATACAGATCAAGAGTGAGCCTTCGCCATGCAAGATCCCCTGCTGGACCCCCTGCGTCAGCGCATCCTGGCCAGGATGGGCATACAGAGCTGGCAGCTCAGAGCCCCGCTCCAGGCGGGGGGCGAGCCCGCACAGGCAACGGCGGATAACGCCGTCCCCGCGCCAGCGCAGGCCCCCCTGCCAACGGGCAAGCTGTGGCTGCTGGCACCGACGCTGCCCGCCGCGAGCTTGCTGGCAGACATCTGCAATCTGCTCGGCATAGGGCCGGACGAGGTCTCCTTGCTAGGGGAGCTGCCCGAGGGGGCGACTCCGCCCCTGCTCTGGCTGACGGCCGCCGATGCGCACTGGCCCGACGCCCTGGTCTGTCCGCTCAAGCCCGATGCGGCGCACAAGCGCGCCCTGTGGCAGCAGTGCCGGCAGCGACTGCCCGGCTAAACCAGGCCATGCACCGACTCGCCATCGGCTCATGGCACCACCCCAGTCATCCAGACTTGCGCCGCCCGGCCTTCTCAGCCAACGACCATGGCATGGCCATGCCCTGTATCGCAAGTGCGAATCCTTCCCGGAGTTATCATGTCTGACGCCAACCTCAGCTTTCGTCCGCTGCAAGAGAGCGATTTTGCGCTCATCTACCCCATAGAGCAGGCCGCCCATCAGGAGCCCTGGAGCCAGGCAAACCTGCTCTCCTGCTTCGGGCCGCGCTATCTCAACGGCCTGATGCTGGTGGACGATCGCCCCGCCGGCTTCTACATCGCGGATCTGGTGGCGGGCGACAGCTCGCTGATGAACATCTGCGTGCACCCCGATTTTCAGGGCAAGGGGCTGGGCCGGGCGCTGCTCAAGGAGTACCTCGCCCGCAGCAAGGCGAAGAAGGCGGAGGCCTGGTTCCTGGAGGTGCGCGCCGGCAACAAGCGCGCCATATCCCTCTACGAGAGTGAAGGCTTCGCCGAATATTGCCGCCGCGCCGACTACTACGGCACCGGTCAGGACAGGGAAGACGCGGTGCTGATGTCCCGCCTGTTCGACTTCGGTTAAGCCGCCGGTCAAAACGGCTCTCTGTCGGCCGAGCCACATTCTCAACCCCCCACGTCTCAGGGCAAGGGCGCATTGTCGATGGCGGGATCCTCCAGGGTGAGGGTGACGCGCACCACGGCGTCGAAGCCAGCAACCGACAGCGGCATGAAGAAGCCGCGACCATAGGTCACTCCCGGCATCCAGATCTGCTGCTCCTCCACCTCGACTCTGATGGGCCGCAGCGGCTCACCCGGTCGCTGGAGATAGATGCCGGGTGACGTCGCCACCTGGGGGAAGCGGCGCAGTATGTGGGCACTGCCATCCCCCGCATCGGGGTTGAGCCGCACCTTGACCAGCCCGGCCAGGCTGGATTGCAGCTCGGGAGCGCGCCACAACAGGGTATCGAGGGTCTTGCAGCGTCGACACTTGGCGTGTTCGATCACGTAGAGCAAAGGGATCCCCTCGCTCAGTGCCCGTTGCTGACCCTGTTCGTAACCCTCGGCCCCGCTCAGCCAGGGATTGTCCTCCCCCGCAGGCAAGCCTCCCAGCACAAACCAGAGCACACCGACCCCCGCCAGCAGCAGCAAGCCCCCCGTGAACAGGCTCTTGATCCCGAACTTCATGGCCACCCTCCCTGAACGAATCCGATCTCTTTGTCCCATCATGCCTGAGGCAATCAGACTTGACGACTTTGTGATCCAGGACAAACGGCGCACACTTGTAAGCTGTAATGCTAGAGTTTACACTCCAGCGCGATTTTGAGTGCCCTCACGGGCGTACAACTGTTACTTGAGGATGATTGAGGATGCCGCAGTTTCATCTGGTTCGACTGATGCGGGAACGCA
Organism: Aeromonas sp. MR16; assembly: GCF_022549315.1. Taxonomy (NCBI): domain Bacteria; kingdom Pseudomonadati; phylum Pseudomonadota; class Gammaproteobacteria; order Aeromonadales; family Aeromonadaceae; genus Aeromonas; species Aeromonas sp. MR16. The sequence goes on from NZ_JAKZFK010000023.1 coordinate 36,904, forward strand.
TTGCCCGCCTTGGCAACAAGGCCGCCCTGCGCGTCCAGCAGGATGGCCAGTGGCGTGCCATCGGCTGGCGCACCCTGGGTCAGGCGATGGACTATTGCGCCCAGGCCCTGATCCGTACCGGCCACCAGCCCACCGAGATGGTCGGTATCTATGCCCGCAACATGCCGGAATGGACCCAGGCAGACCTCGGCATCCTCGCCGCCCGCGGCGTCAGCGTGCCCATCTACCCCACCAGCACCCCGGAGCAGTTGCGCTACATAGTGCGTGACGCCAACATCAGCCTGCTGTTCGTGGGGGAGCAGCAGCAGTTCGATCAGGCGCTCCAGCTGTTGAACAATGGCGAGATCCGCCAGATCGTCACCCTGGACGGCACCGTCGATCTGCGCGGCTGTCCAGAGGCCAGCCACTTCCAGACCTTCCTCTCCTCCGGCAACCATCAGCCGAGCGAACAGGCGCTGCGCGTCCGCGAGCAGCAGTACCGGATGGACGACCTGCTGACCCTCATCTACACCTCGGGCACCACGGGTGAGCCCAAGGGCGTCATGCTCGATTTTGCCAACGTCGCCGCCTGCTTCGAGATGCACGACAAGCGTCTGGATCTGAATCAGCAGGACGTCTCCCTGTGCATGCTGCCGCTGAGCCACGTGTTCGAGCGCGTCTGGACCTACTACGTGCTCTACTGCGGCGCCGAGAACGTCTACATCCGCGATCCCCAGAAGGTTATGGACGTCATCGGCGAGGTGCAACCGACCGTGATGTGCGCCGTGCCGCGCCTCTACGAGAAGGCCTACGCCATGATCCAGGCCAAGGTCGCCCAGGCACCGCGCCTGCGCCGCGCCCTGTTCGGCTGGGCCACTAAAGTTGGCCAGCAGATGGTGGCCACCCGTCAGGCGGGCGAATCCGCCTCGCCGCTGCTCTATGCCAAGCTCGCACTGGCGGAGCGGCTGGTGTTTCGCAAGCTGCGCGCCCGCTTCGGTGGCCGCACCCGCTTCCTGCCGGTGGCTGGCGCCCGCCTCGCGGACGATGTGAACCTCTTCTTCCAGGCCATGGGGCTCAACCTCAAGTACGGCTACGGCATGACCGAGACCACGGCCACCGTCTGCTGCTTCGAGGATCAACAGTTCAAGCTGGGCTCCATCGGCACTGTGCTCAGCGGCATCGAGGTGAAGCTGGGTGAGAACAACGAGCTGCTGGTTCGCTCCCCGACCGTGATGCGCGGCTACTACAACAAGCCAGAGGCCACCGCCGAGGTAATGACCGAGGATGGCTTCCTGCGCACCGGCGATGCCGGCGAGATGGACGACAAGGGCAACCTCTACTTCACCGAACGCCTCAAGGAGCTGATGAAGACCTCCAACGGCAAGTACGTGGCACCGCAACTGGTGGAAGGCACCCTCGGCAAGGATCGCTTCATCGAGCAAATTGCCATCGTCGCCGACGCCCGTCACTTCGTGTCGGCGCTGATCGTGCCCTGCTTCGAATCGCTGGAGGAGTACGCCCGCTCCATCAACCTGCAATATCAGTGCAAGACCGAGCTGCTGCGCCACTCCCGGGTGGTGGAATTCTTCGAGTCACGCATTCATGAGTTGCAACAGGAGCTGGCCAAGTTCGAGCAGGTGAAGAAGTTCACCCTGCTGCCGAGCGCCTTCTCCATGGAGCTCGGGGAGATCACCCCCACCATGAAGCTGCGCCGCAAGATCATCGAGGCCAAGTACCAGAGCGAGATCGAGGCGATGTACAGCCACGTATAAGCAATTGAATATTTTTACATACACCACATAAATAAAGGCCACCCTAAGGTGGCCATTATTTATCTTACAAAAACCATCAGTTGGCTACTACCATATGAGACGTCTTGTTGCTGAGCCCAATTTGTCCTAGCCCATAAATCTGGATAATTCGTAGTCCAAACACCTTTTTTATACCGATAAAAATTTCCTTGATAATCTAAACTACCAGGATGGCCGACTACTGTATAGTCTAGGTTTTCGAGCGAACAACCCTCTTTCTCAGCATGAACCAATACTTTCTTACTTAAATTATCACCCAATGGTGAACAGAATTTTTGGTTACTTGCTTGCGATATATTCATAACCCCCCATACATTTGTATCAGGCTGTAAAAACAAGATCTCTGTTGACTCATCCTTTAATTGCACCCATGCACCTGGATTGAGATACTGATTGCTATTTAATTCAGTGAGCGTTTCAACGGGAATATAAGGCTCTTTATTATACCTCACGGCAACCAAGCGCCAACCACCTCCATCAATTTCCGTATTGCAGTATAAACCGTGATACCAACCAGTTTCTGTTGCTAAGCGACAGTCAGGTGTTTCCTCATTACCCCATTCAATGCGGAAGTCGCCACCATTACCATCAATATCATACCAAACACCCTGGTATTGCCGAACATCTATTAGTTTACCAAGATAATAAGTATTTTTTTGATTCGAACTTTGCTTTAAATTTACTATCTTTTCATTTTCGATAAAACTACCATTTATCAAATCACCACTATTACCTGGAGATATTACACCGTTCTCAACATTCACCACTATTGTTGATGATGAGGCAGTACCGCTGTCCAGGACTCCATCAACCCAAGAATCCATTGTAAGTCTATAGTCTTGTTCTACAGCAGACACACCAATTGGAATTAAAAGTGAAAATATAATCGCCTTCATATAACCTCCACGCTAAAGGTAGAATGATATATTACTTTAACTCAACATAAGGAGGCTCACATGGGGTGTTGACTTTGAAGGGTAGCCATATTTTAAAATGAACCTATCTAGTGGGTTATTTGGTACGAATCCTTCCAAAACAAATATATTAAACATATTAAATTAGAATGCTTGAATCGTAAGACTATAAACCACTGTATTTTACGCCACCCATTGATGAAAGGGCCCCGAAGAGCCAATAGACAGAAGGTAAAGCCCAGGGTCGTTAAGCAGAGCCACGTTTAGGCCAAGGTTTCCCCCAAACAGCAAAAGAGGCACCATGGCGCCTCAGCCCAGCGCCCACTCCACCGCCGCCTCCGCATGAATGGCGGTGGTGTCGTAGAGCGGCACCGCAGCCTTTGCATCCTCCACCAGCAGGGCTATCTCGGTGCAGCCCAGGATCACCGCCTGGGCACCCGCCTGCGCCAGCCCGGCGATGATGGCGAGGTATTCGGCCCGGGACGACTCGCGAATGTCGCCGAGGCAGAGCTCGTCATAGATGATGCTGTGTACCCACTCCCGCGCAGCGTCGCCGGGCACCAGCACCTCCAGCCCGAACAGCTCTTGCAGTCGTCCCTTGTAGAAATCCTGCTCCATGGTGAAGCGGGTGCCGAGCAGGCCGACCCGGGTCACCCCGTCTGCCCGCAGGCGCCTGGCGGTGGCGTCCGCGATGTGCAGCAGCGGAATCTCGATGGCGGCGGCTATCTCGGGCGCCACCTTGTGCATGGTGTTGGTGCCTATCAGCAGGAAATCGGCGCCACCGGCCTGCAGATCCCGGGCGGCGATGCTCAGCAGGCGGGCGGTGGCGGGCCAGTCCCCCGCGTGCTGCAGCCGCTCTATCTCGGCGAAGTCGACGCTGTTGAGCAACACCCGTGCCGAGTGCAGGCCGCCGAGCCGGGCCCGCACGCCCCGGTTGAGCGCCTGATAGTAGCTGACGCTGGACTCCCAGCTCATGCCCCCCAGCAGACCGATACATTTCATAGCAGCTCCTCTCACCATGGAGGGTGACAATGCCGCCACCCGCAGACAAAAAAGGCCCCGCAGGGCCAACAAGACAGAGGGTAAGGCCAAAGGCCTAAATCCAGATCATCAGCACGCAGGCCGCCGTGGCGAGCCCCATGGTTCGGTTGAAACGACGCCAGCCCCTGGCGGTGCGGATGAGTCGGCGCACCTGGGCACCGAACAGCACCCAGAAGGCACCGGTGTAGAGGCCGGTCACGAAGAAGATGCCGAGCACCCAGCCGGCGGATGGCCAATAGGCTTCTCCCGCCAGGGTGAAGCCGCTGATGGCGGAGAGCGCCATCATCCAGGCCTTGGGGTTGAGCAGTTGCAGCATGGCCCCCTGGTGAGCCGGGATGAGCGGCCTGTTGCCCTCGGCCGGGCCGCTGGCGGTCGCCACCTTCCAGGCCAGCCAGAGCAGGTAGGCCGAGCCGAGGATCTTGAGCCCCTCGTGCAGCAGCGGCAGCTTCTCGAACACCACCCCCAGCCCCAGTGCCATGGCCAGGATCATCAGGTTGATGCCACCCACCACCCCCACCAGCAGCGGCACCGAGCGGCGAAAGCCCTGGGCCGCACCGGCGCTGGTGAGCAACATGTTGTTGGGGCCCGGCGTGCCACAGGTGATCAGGGCAAAGCCCGCCAGGGGAAGCAACCAGTTCAGATCCATCTCAACCTCATAGAGTGACAGCAAGCTCCCTAATATGCAGAGCCTGCGCCCTGACGACAAGGTCAGCAATGCACTTTATTTGCATTAATAATCAGTCACTCATCAATACCAGAGCATCACCACACAGAGCGCGGTCAAGGCGCCCAGGCTGCCGTTGAGGCGGCGCCAGCCTTTATCCGAATTGATCCAGCGGCTGAGCTGATGACCGAACAGCACCCAGGCGAAGCAGACCGGCAACCCCGCCATGGGGAAGACGGACATGATGCCCCACAGGCTCGGCCAGTAATCATTCCCCGGCAGGCTGAACAGACTGATGGCCGAGATCCCCATCATCCAGGCCTTGGGGTTGAGGAACTGGAAGCCCAGCCCTTCCAGGAAGGTCAGCGGACGCGAGCGCCGTGCCGGATCGCCGGGGGCACCGGCCACGGCGATGCGCCACGCCAGCCACAGCAGATAGAGGCTGCCCAGCACCTGCAGGCTCAGCTTGAGCAGGGGCCAGCGCTCGAACAACGGATAGAAGCCGAGCGCCAGCACCAGTTGCAGCACCGGCTGGCCCACCACCACACCTATCAGATGCGGCAGGGTGCGGCGCACCCCGAAGTTGGCACCGGATGCCGTCAACATGAGATTGTTGGGCCCCGGGGTGCCACAGGTGAGCAGGGCGAAGCCAAACAGGGTGGCATACCATTCCATGGTCATGGATTTATCTCCCATCAGATCATATTGTATCGATACAATGTGGGTATCGAGGTTGTTTAACGGCTGATATTCACGCTATATTGAGACAATCTTGCGATCAATGGATTTATTGTCACCATGACAATCTGGACCCCCAACCTCGACGCCTTCGAAGGCCCCCTCTACCTGAAACTGGTCAAGGCCATAGAACAGGCCATCCATGGCGGCACCCTGCCGCCCCAGACCCGGCTGCCGACTATGCGGGCGCTGGCGGACAAGCTCGGCGTGACGGTCGGCACCGTCACCCGCGCCTACGCCGAGGCCGAACGACGCGGTCTGCTGGCCGCCAGGGTGGGCCACGGCACCTGGGTCAGGGGGGAGGCGGATCCCGCAAACGAGTGGGTGATCCGCAACGAAGACAGTCACCGCATCGAGCTGTGGCAGAACCTGCCGGTGCAGCTGGACAGGGCCGCCATCATCAAGCCGATGCTGAACGAGCTGGCGGAAGGGGATCTCAATGCCCTGCTCGGCTATGACAAGGAGGCGGGACGGCTCGAGCAGCGCCAGCTGTTCGTCGACTGGCTCACCGGCCTGGGGGTCCATTGCCGCGAGGAGCACCTGCTGTTCAGCCACGGTGCCCAGCACGGCATCATGCTGGCCCTGCTCGCCACCGGCTGCGTGGGGGAAACCATCCTGTGCGAGGGCCTCAGCTACCCCGGCATGCTGGGCAACGCGCGCCAGCTGAAGAACCAGGTGGTGGGCCTGCCGCTCGACGAAGAGGGATTGATCCCGGCGGCGCTGGATGCGGCCTGCCGCCAGCGGCGGGCCAAGTTGCTCTATTTGACCCCCACCCTGCAGAACCCCACCACCGCCATCATGAGCCTGGCGCGGCGGGAGGCCATAGTCTCTATCGCCCGTCGCCACGACCTGCTGATCATCGAGGACGACGTCAACGGCCTGCTGCCGGAGACCACCACTCCCCCCCTGGTCAATCTCGCGCCGGAGCGGGTCATCTACCTCGGCAGCCTGGCCAAGATCGCCTGCGGCGGCCTGCGCGTCGGTTTCGTGCTGACACCGCCGTCCCTGCGCAACGGCTTCGCCCAGGCGATGCGGCTGTCGAGCTGGATGGTGAGCCCGCTGCTCATCGAGCTGGCCTGCAAGCTGGTGAGCCAGCACCAGATCATGCCGCTCATCGAGCTGCAGAGACGGATCCTGGCGCGCCGGGGAGAGTTGCTGCGCCACCTGCTGCCAGGCGCCCGCTGGCAGCCGGGCTCCATGCACGCCTGGCTACCCCTGCCCGAGCCTTGGCGCAGTCAGGAGTTTGCCGAGGCGGCCAACGCCCTTGACGTCGGGGTCGCCAGTGGGGAACACTTCGCCGCCGGCCAATTTGCCGCGCCGCAAGGGGTGCGCCTGAGCCTCAGCCAGCCCGCCACCGACGCCCGTGTCGCCGAGGGGCTCGAGCGTCTCGCCGGCCTGCTGCGAAGCGCACCGCCGACCAATCCCCTGCTATAGTCAGTGGCCCGCCCAGAAGGAGCCTTCATGTTGCCACCCCGCGCCCCCTTGTTACTCATGACCCTGCTGCTGGGAGGCTGTGCCGCCCCCGCCCATCAGCAGCTCGGCCAGGCCCTGAGCGGACTGGAAGGGGAGCTGGCACGGCTGGAGGAGGAGCTGGCAGCCATGAACGGGCTCCACTACCAGAAGGCCATTGACGCCCCCGTCGCCCTGCGTCGCTATCTCGAGGCGCCCTCCCCCACGGCGGAAGGGCTGGTGCCCGCAGAGATAGCACTGCAGGATGGCCCCCTGCTGCGCTATCGCTATCAACTGCCGGCGGGCATGAAGGCGCTGCCCACGGACAACCCCTGCCTGCGTTACGAGTTCGAGCTGCGCCACCTCGGCCGACTCGGTCAGCTCGATCTCGTCTGGCAGGGAGATGGCCATCAGGGGCGCCACCTCATCCAGCAGGCCGACTGCCCCTTCTCCGCCAAGGGGCCGGGGCTGCAATAAGCAGCGCCAGATGCCCAGATACAAAGAGGGGTTGGCCACTGGCCAACCCCTCTCGCTTTATCCCTTATCTCTTTAAGCCCGTCAGATGATGCCTCGCACCAGAATGCCGGCGATCAGCAATGACACCACCGGCCACCGACATCCTCTTGCTATCCACAACCGGCTCTACAGGAGGTCAGATGATGCCTCGCACCAGGATACCGCCGATCAGCAGCGGCGCCACCAGCCGCCAGCACCAGAGCAGGCAGCCACGCATAAAGGGCGACAGGTCGGCGGGCAGAATGCTGTCTCCCAGTCGCCAGCCCAGCAGCAGGGTCAGCACCAGGCCGAACAGCGGCATCATCAGGTTGGAGGTGAGGTAGTCCAGCAAGTCGAATATCGTCTTGCCAAACAGGGTCAGCTCGCTCCAGGGGCCGAATGACAGGCTGACCGGGATGCCGGAGGCCATGATCAGCAGGGTCAGCACCCGGCAGGCACCGCGGCGGGACCAGCCCCACTCCTCTGTGGTGAAGCGCACCAGGTGTTCCAGCATAGAGATGGAGGAGGAGAGCGCCGCCACCAGCAGCAACAGGAAGAACACCACCCCCAGCCCCTGGCCGAACGGCAGGTGGCTGAACACCGCGGGCATGGTCATAAAGGTGAGGCCTGGCCCGGCAGTCGGGTCAATGCCCGTGGAAGCCAGCGCCGGGAAGATCATCAAGCCCGCCAGCACCGAGATGAGGCTCGCCAGGGTCACCACCCAGACGCCGGATTTCAGCACCCCCTCGCTGTTTGGCAGGTAAGCGCCATAGGTGGTGTGCACCCCCAGGCCGATGGAGAGGGAGAAGAAGGCGAGCCCCAGCGCATCCAGCACGCTCTGGCCGGTCAGCATGGAGAAGTCCGGCAGCAGCAGCTGGCGCACCCCGGCCAGGGAGCCCGGCATGGAGAGCCCCACCGCCACCAGCAGCAACATCATGATGAACAGGGCCGGCATCATCCAGCGCAGGGCCCGCTCCACCCCCTTCTGAATGCCCCCCTGCACAAACCACCAGGTGAGCGCGGCAAACACCAGATGGGTCAGCACCGGCCACCCGGGATGGCTGACATAGCCGTTGAACAGGGCGGTCAGCGCCGAACCCTCGCTCAGGTTCAGCTTGCCCATCACCGCCAGCGCCGCATAGCCCACGGTCCAGCCGCCGACCACGCTGTAGAAGCTGTAGATGAAGAAGCCGCACAGTATCCCCATGTAACCCATCCAGCGCCAGTTCGGCCCCACCAGCTGGTTGAAGGCGCCGAGCACCCCGCGCTGGCTGCGGCTGCCGAGCAATGTCTCCCCCACCAGCACCGCCACCCCCAGGGTGAAGCTGAACAGCAGGAACACTAGCAGGAAGGCGCCGCCGCCGTTGGTGGCGGTCACATAGGGAAACTTCCAGATGGCGCCGAGGCCGATAGCGGTGCCGGCTGCCGCCAACACATGCCCAAGACGGGAAGACCACTGAACCTGGCTCATACAACCTCCGGGTAAGACAACATCGAATCGAGACTCCTGACCATGACGGGAAATAAAAAAGGCCGCCTCTGGCGACCTTTGCAATGAACATTCAGACAAACTGCGCGTGCAAGGTCACCTCTCTTGCGAGCTAAAAAATCGACCAAAGGAGGTGATGAAAGGTGACATGAGGGGGTGACCCGAACGCAAAACAGGGGGCACAGCCTAAACCATGGAAAGAGAGGTTGACAGTTAATAGTCCCCATGGGCCCATAAAACAGAATATTGATGGTTAAAAAAATCAAATTACCCATCAAAAATATCGACAAGGCCCGCTTTGTTGGATTTTTCCATATGGTCAATCCCGCCACGACGATGAACGCTGACCACCCGGCGGCCATATCATCATGGCAGTTCAAGGCGGTGGACCTGGGGCCCGCCGCCGAGTTTACAGCAGACCCCGCACCAGGATGCCGCCGATGAGCAAGGGGGCCAGCCAGCGCCAGCAACCCATCACCAGCTGGCGCCAGTGGGGAGCCAATCCCTCGGGCAGCGCCTTGCGGCCGAGCTGCCAGCCAAGCAGCAGGGTGAGGGCCAGGCCGAACAGCGGCATCAGCAGGTTGGAGGTGACGAAGTCCAGCAGCTCGAAGATGTTCTTGCCAAACAGGGTGATGCTCGCCCAGGGGCCGAACGACAGGCTGACCGGTATGCCCCCCGCCATCACCAGCGCCGTGATGAGGCCGCAGGAGGCGCGCCGCGACCAGCCGAAACTCTCGCAGAGGAAACACTGCAAATGCTCCAGCAGGGAGATGGAAGACGAGAGCGCCGCCACCACCAAGAGGGCGAAGAACACCACCGCCAGCCCCTGGCCGAACGGCAACTGCTGGAACACGGCCGGCATGGTCATAAAGGTGAGCCCCGGCCCGGCAGTCGGGTCAATCCCCGTGGAGGCCAGCACCGGGAAGATCATCAGGCCCGCCAGCACGGCGATCAGGCTCGCCAGCAGTACCACCCAGAGGCTGGAGCGGCCAACCCCTTCGCTGGAGGGCAGGTAGGCGCCATAGGTGGTGTGGATGCCAAGGCCGATGGAGAGGGAGAAGAAGGCCAGCCCCAGGGCGTCCAGCACCCCGGACATGCCGAGCTTGCTGAAGTCCGGCAGCAGGAAGTGGCGCACCCCGGCCATGGCATTGGGCAGGGTCAGGCCGAAGGCCACCAGCAGCAGGATCATGATGAACAGGGCCGGCATCATCCAGCGCAGGGTGCGCTCCACCCCTTTTTGTACCCCGCCCTGCACGAACCACCAGGTGAGACCGGCGAACAGCAGGTGGGTCAGCACGGGCCAGAGCGGATCCCCGACGTAGTCGTTGAAGCGGGCGGTGAGCGCCGCCCCGTCCCCGTGGCGCAGCTCACCCGCCAGCGCCATGCCGGTGTAGCCCAGGGTCCAGCCGCCGACCACGCTGTAGAAACAGAAGATGAGCAGGCTGCACAAGAGCCCCATGGCACCGACCCAGCGCCAGCGTTGGCCCAGCAGCGTGCCGAAGGCCCCCACCACCCCGCGCCGGCTCAGGCTGCCGAGCAGGGTCTCTCCCATCAGCACCGCCACCCCCAGGGTGAAGCTGAACAGCAGGAACACCAGCAGGAAGGCGCCGCCCCCGTTGGCGGCGGTGACATAGGGGAACTTCCAGATGGCGCCGAGACCGACCGCGGAACCCGCGGCGGCCAGGATGTAACCGAGCCGGGATGACCATTGGGACTGCTGCATAAGAACTCCGAGCGAGGGGCCCGCCCACGGGGCCCGAAATGGCGCCCAGAGTACGCCCGGGGGCGCGCAATCACTCGGCGTATATCCGGCTTAAAACCGCTTTATTGGCAGCAATGACCAATAATATTCGGATTACTACCCAAAGATGCCACCCAATAAAAACCGGAGCCTATTTGCTCCGGTTTTCGATCCCTTAAAGGTGGGCGTCAGGTTAGATAACCCCCAGCTCCCGCAGCCGCTCCATCAGGTAGCTGTGGGCGGTGTGACGCTCCGAGAGCACCACGTCCGGGCGCGGGTGCAGGAACAGCGGCAGGGAGATGCGGGACTTAGCGGCGCTGCCACCGGTCGGGTTGATGACCCGATGGGTGGTGGAGGGGTAGTAGCCGTGGGAGGCCTCCTGCAGCATGTCACCTATGTTGATGATCAGGGTGCCAAAGTCGCAGGGCACGTCCATCCATTCACCATCGGATCCCTTCACCTGCAGGCCAGGCTCGTTGGCGGCGGGCAAAATGGTGAGCAGGTTGATGTCCTCGTGGGCGGCGGCACGGATAGCCCCCGGCGCCTCTGTGCCGTCGAACGGCGGGTAGTGCAGCACCCGCAGCAGGGTCTTCTGGCTCTCTTCGATCATGGAGGAGAGCGGGCAGCTGTAGTGGGCGGCGATGTCCTTCGGGGTGTACTGCTCCACCCAGCCGAGCAGCTCGGCGGCCAGGTTGTTGGCGAGGGCATAGTACTCCATCGCCTGGGCCTTCAGCTCCTCCGGCATCTGACCCCAGGGGTAGAGATGGAAGTACTCTTTGAGATCTTTCTGGGTGTTGCCCTTGGCCACCTCGGACACCGACGGCGGGAAGTAGCCGTCCTGGGTCTCGCGCTTGAACAGGAAGTCGTGCTTCTGCTCGCTCATGAAGAAGCGATACCAGTTGTCATAGATGGACTGCACCAGCTCCTTGGGGATGGGGTGATTGGTCAACACCCCGAAGCCGGTAGTACGCAGGGATTCGGTGAAGCGCTCGGCCGCATCGGGGGAGCGATAATCGACGGTCAGGACTTTCATTGTTTTTGTTACGCGCCAGTTAAAAGTAGGCGCAGTTTACCTTGCCTCCCCCGGCAAGAAAAGTCTGCCAAGACTGCGTCCGCAACAGGTTGAAAGTATTGATAAAAACATCATGTTATCCCGGTTGCGGTGGAGACTTGTCCTGATCGTCCATCCTCTCTAGAATGCCTGCACTTTCACATTAGGAGCCCTCCCATGTCCCCCAGGATGCTGTTGCTGACCCTGCCCCTGCTGCTCGCCGGTTGCAGTTCGCTGTCGGAAGAGGAGTGCCGCGCCATGAGTTGGTACAACCAGGGCTATCAGGACGGGACAGAGGGCAAGACCCGGACGGCCAGCAGCGGCTACAGCAAGACCTGCGGCGAATATGGCCTCAAGGTGGACGAAGCCGAGTGGCAGCGGGGCTACGCCAAGGGACTGGAGCTCTACTGCATCCCCGAGCTTGCCTACAGCAAGGGGCGGGAGGGGAACGAATACCTGGGGGTCTGCCCCAACGACACGACCTTCCTCACCCAGTTCGAACGCGGTCGCAAGGAATTCCTGCTGGCACAGCGCCTCGGCGAGCTGGAGCAGGAACTGGAGCGGACCGAGCGCAACATCTACCAGCTGGATCAGCAGATCCGGGGCGAGAGCGACAGCAAGCAACGGGACTACTACCGCGGCCAGCGCGAGCGGGCCATCCGCCATTACGAAGGAGTACGCCGGGAGTACAACCGCATCCGCTTCCCGGATCGGGTGATCCAGTTCTCCTTCGGCAGTTGAGCGTCAGGGAGGGCGCTATCCCCTCCCGCGCCTCCAATGAGGATCAGGGGCGCCCCGACGGCAGTGCCCCCTGGTCCCAATCTTTCGAGAGATCAGGAGGGCAGTACCCAGCGCTGCAGTGCCAGCGCGATGCCATCCTCGTTGTGATCCGCAGTGACCTGGTGGGCGTGCGCCTGGATCTGGGGCGCCGCATTGCCCATGGCCACCGCCAGCCCGACCTGCTCGAACATGCTGATGTCGTTGTTGTTGTCCCCAAAGGCCACCACGTTTTCCATCGCAATGCCTTCGCTCGCGGCCCACTGGGCCAGCCGGTTGCCCTTGCTGCAACCGGGTTGCACCAGCTCCACCGCATAGGGCGCCGCCCAGTCCTGGGTAAAGGGCAGACCCTGCACCACCTCCCCCACGAAGCGATGCAAGCGGCCGGGATCCTGACTGAACAGCTCCAACTTCCAGACTGGTTTCTGCAGCCAGGCCTCGATATCCTCCGCCGGCAGCAGGGAGATCTTGAGGTGCGCCGGCAGCTTATCCGACCGACTCTGGATGCGGGTGACATACTCCTCGCAACCGATGTAACCGATGCCGTCGCTCAGGTGGAACTGCGCCTCCATCTGCTGGGCCTCGACCTCGGCCAGCAGCGCTCGAAGGGGCGCCACCGACAGGGGATCCCCCGCCAGGATACTGTCTTGCAGCGGATCGTAGAGGTAGGCGCCGTTGCTGCAGATGATGGGGGTGTCGAGGGCCAGCTCGTGGTGGAAGGGGCGCGCCGTCATGAAGTGGCGGCCCGTCACCAGCAGTACCTTGATGTCGTGGGCGCGGGCCTGCGCCAGCGCCGCCCGGGTCGCGGACGAGATCTTGTGATCCCGGGTCAGCAGGGTGCCATCCATATCGAGCGCAATGGCCTGGTAATGACTCATATCACCTCCAAGAATATCGAACCGTGCGAGGTGCCATACAGTCCCGGTTCTAGCGCAATGGCCTGAAAACGACTCATATCACCTCCAAAGGCTGGGCATCGCCGGGCGCATGATTGAGAGAGGGGTCGCCGAGCGATGGGGTAAAACGAAGCAAAGAGCCATACCGTCCCAGAGTCGGCGCGACTATGCAAGTCCCCGCTGCCCCGCCGTCGCCAATCCGTGATCCCGTCGGCCGGGATCAGCCCGGCTCGGCCTGGGCACCCGCCTGCTCGCGCCTGTCCGCCGCCCGCCGCAGACCATAGAAGCCGAGGGCGCAGCCGATCCCGGCGAGGGTCGCCAGATAGAAGGGCCACTCGGTGTCCGCCAGCAGCGCCACGCTGCCCACCACCACCGCCAGGATCTCGCTGCCCACCGCCAGCCCGCGGTAGAGCCCCATCGCCTGCCCCTGCTGCTGGGGATGGCTGCGGTTGGAGACGGCAACCGAGGTGGCCAGCTCCCCCAGGCTCATGCCGATGCCGGCCGGGATGAAGGTGAGTGCCAGCCCCCACCACTGAGTGGGCAGCACGAACATCAGCATGCCCGCCGCCATCACCAGGTGACCGACGATGCCGAGGCTGCTGCCACGCCAGTGACGGGCGAGTTGCTCCCCTATCCAGGAGCCCAGCATCATGGGCACGCTCACCAGCACGGCCCCCTGCGCCAGTTGCACCGGATCCCAGGCCAGCCGCTCCACCAACCAGACGTTGAAGTAGGTGAAGTAGAGCTGCACCGCCCCGTAGCTGAGCAAGGTCAGCGCGAAGTAGGGCAGCAGCCGGGGCTGTTGCAGCAGTTGCCAGGTCGACAGCGGTGCCAGGGTCTGCTCCGCCGCCACCGGCGGCCGGTTGGGAATGAGCCAGAGGATCAGCAGCAGGTTGACCGCCGTCATGGCCACCGCCAACCAGGCCGCCAGGCTGTAATCCCCGGACATCACGGCGGCATAGCCCCCGATCATGGGGCCCAGCACCCAACCCAGGTTCATGCCGATGTTGATCCTGGCGAAGTTGCGCGCCTTGGTCTTGGGGGTGCTCATGTCCGCCGCCATGGCCTGGACGATGGCGATGTCACCGTTGAAGAAGCCCTCCAGTACCCGGCTCAGCAGGAGCAGCGGCAGGGATCGCCAGGCGATGCCGAGCGCCATCAGGGCATAACCCGCCAGCACACCGACGAGGCAGAGGGTCAAGATGGGTTTGCGGCCATAGCGGTCGGACAACTTGCCGAGCCAGGGCGCCCCCAGCAGCTGAAACAACGGGTAGAGCCCCATGATGACCCCGAGCCACAGCTTGCGGCTCCAGTCAGAGGCCTCCGGGGTCAGCATACCCTGGGCCGGATCCAGCATCAGCGGCGCCAGCACGGGAGAAGGCAGGCTGAAACCCGCCACCGCCAGGGTCACCGTCATCACCAGCACCCAGAGACTGGCCTGCGTCTTGATTCCTTCCATGTACGCCTCATTAAATAAAGTCATTTGTTTATTTATACTGAGTGGAGACGGGGTATTAAGTAAAGTGAATTGTTGATTTAAATGAATCCCCTCCCCATAATGGCCCATCAAGGCCTGCTGTTCCTGCTCTAGATGCCACCGAGCGCGCCTGCCGATAACGAGAGTCACCCAATGAACGCCAGCACCGACAAGATACTCTTCCTGCTCAAGATGCTGTGGCTCCCCCAGAGCGCCGCCTCCGGCGAGTGCCTGTCGATAACGAGAGCCACCGAATGAACGCCAGCACCGACAAGATACTCTTCCTGCTCAAGATGCTGTGGCTCCCCCAGAGCGCCGCCTCCGGCGAGTGCCTGTCGATAACCAAGGCCACCCAATGAACGCCAGCACCGACAAGATCCTCTATCTGCTAAAGACTCATGGCCCCCAGAGCGCCGCCGCCCTCGGCGAGCAATTGCAGATGACCTCCATGGGCGCCCGCCAGCATCTGATCGCGCTGGAGGCCGAAGGCTGGGTGGGCTTTAGCGACGAGGCCCGTGGCCGGGGTCGCCCGGTGCGGCTCTGGCACCTGACCGATCAGGCCTGGCAGCGCTTCCCCGACACCCACAGCGAGCTGGCCCTGCAGCTCATCGACGACGTCCAGCAGCTGTTTGGCGAGGAGGGCACGGAACAGCTCATCGCAAGGCGGGAGCAGCAGATGCGGATCCGCTATCAGGCCGAGCTGAACCAGCCAGAGCTGGCACAGCGGCTGGCCGCGCTCAAGACGCTGCGCAGCCGGGAAGGCTATATGGCAGACATGCGCCAAGAGGAGGATGGCAGCTGGTTGTGGTGGGAGAGTCACTGCCCCATCTGCGCCGCCGCGCGGGCCTGCCGGGGATTTTGCAGAAGCGAACTGGCGCTGTTTCGCGAGCTGCTGGCCCCGGCGGGGGTGGAGCGGGAGCAATATCTGCTGGAGGGGGATCAACGCTGTCTCTATCGCATCAGGCCGCAGCCCTGATGGTCAAACGCCAGAAACAACAAAGCAGGCGCCGGGATGCCTGCTTTGTTGCCTTCGGGGAGGAGATGCTCTCGTTCCAGCCTGTCGTTTCCCGATAGAGTCGGACGGCTGATGGGGCGTTTGACCCGGTAAGGTCCTTCACCACAGAGACCTGGTCGGGTATCTGTTTTGCCACCGGAAGATGTAACCATGGTACCCTTCCCGCCGCGGTGAGTGGTTGTGAAGTAGCAAGTTTTTACAGTTGTTTTTGCAATAGTTCACCCTTAATCTAGGGAAAGTGAATCAGTAATTGCAACGAGGAACGGATAATGCTGAAACTGGATCGTATCGACAGGCATATTCTGGAGTTGATGCAGGAGAATGGCCGCATCAGCAACCTGGAGCTGGCCGAGCTGGTCGGTCTCTCCCCTTCCCCCTGCTCGCGCCGGGTCAAGGCGCTGGAAGATGCCGGTCTCATCGATACCCACGTCACCCTGCTCAATGCCCGCCAGCTGGGGCTGACGCTCACGGCCTACATTCACATCTCCATGGACAGGCACACCCCGGAGCGGTTCGAGAACTTCGATCGGGCCATTCAGGAGCTGCCCGAGGTGCTGGAGTGCGATCTCATCACCGGCAATGACGCCGACTATCAGCTCAAGGTGGTGGTGCGGGACATGGAGCACTATCAGCACTTCCTGCTGGACAAGCTGACCCACATCTCCGGCGTGACCGGCGTGCGCTCCAGCTTCGTGCTGCGCCGCATCAAACACAAGACGGCGCTGCCCCTCAATCATCTGGGCTAGCCACGATGGGATCTGACCATAAACAAGAGGAGGCCCTGGCCTCCTCTTTTGTTGCTTCAGCCCTGGTTCGCGGCCGAGCTCAGACCGCCACCTGACTGACGTCCTGCACCTGCAGGAGCCAGCCGGCCTGCTCCTGCTGGGGCTCGCCACTCAGGCGCAGCCGCTCACCGGCAGGGACCCAGTGCCCCTCTGGCAGGGAGACCAGCAGGCTCTCGCTGCCGTTGTCGAACACCCAGCGATCTTCGCCGAGCGACTCTATCAAATACCCTTCCATCTCCACTCTGGACTCGGCTTGCCAGGACGGCGCAACGGAATCACGGCTCTCGATGAAATCCCCCTGAACACCAAAACTGGCCAGCCCCCACAGAATGGAGAGCCCGACGATGGATGACTGCATCTCTCTCTCCTTTGATGGCACTGTGGGGCCAGTATGGGAAGATAAAAATGAGCGCACCATGAACAAGGCGCCAAAGTGCAGGCGAGATCGCGAAAAAAACCGGCAAAGGAGCCGGTTATGTCATTTTATGATGCCTGTATCACACTATTTTGGCGGCTTTATCTACCACAGGTTCAGCTTGCAGCGTATTCGTCCAAAGGGGGATGGCTCCCGGCCATGGCCGGGGCCGGACTCAGCGCCCCAGCTGCCCGGCCAGGCGGTCGCAGAGCTGCTTGAGCTGAGCCAGCTCCGCATCATCCAGATCCAGCTGGCTGCGCAGGTTGTCGACCAGGCAACAATCCTTGACCCCTTGCTGCAGCTCGCGCCCCGCCTCGGTCAGACGGATACACTTCTGGCGCTCATCCTCGCTGGAGACGCTGCGCGTCAGCCAACCCTTGCTCTCCAGCCGCTTGACGATGGGGGTCAGGGTGCCCGCATCCAGCCCGGTCTCCTGACCTATCTCCTTGAGGCTGACCTCGTCCCGCGCCCAGAGCGACAGCATGACCAGATATTGGGTGTAGGTCAGATCCAGCTTGTCCAGCAACGGCCGGTAGGCGCGCATCACCGCATTGGAGGCGCTGTAGAGGGCAAAACAGACCTGCTTTTTCAATTCACTCATGGGGCACCTCGCTGACAAGTGGGGCCAGTATACCTCAGGAAAACGGAGGGCTGAATAATTTGCACACAAAACAGTTGCCAGCCCAAGGGTTCGGGATTAGTCTCGCTTTAGTTTGCACGCAAATCAATTCGAAGGCACCGACATGAAGACACTCTATCGCACTCAGGCCATCGCCCAGGCGGGCCGCAACGGCGAGGTCCATACCCTGGACAACAGCCTGCAACTGGCGCTGGCCCTGCCGACCGCCCTCGGCGGCAACGGCCATGGCAACAACCCCGAGCAGTTGCTGGCCGCCGGCTATGCCGCCTGCTTCTCCAACGCGCTGATCCACGTGGCCAGGCAGCTCGGCGCGCCCCTCGCCAGCGCCCCGGTCGAGGCGAGCGTCGAGCTGCTGGCCCTGAACGACGGCCGCTTCAATTTCGCCATCGCACTGGACGTCTCCCTCCCGGGGGTGCAGGCTGAGCAAATAGTGCGTCTGGCACACCAGACCTGCCCCTTCTCCAACGCCATGCGGGGCAATGTGATCACCCATCTCTCTCTCAACGGTACCCCACTGGAGGAAACACCATGAGTCAGCTCAGCCATCAAATTCAGCTGCTGCGTCGCCCGACCGGCCTGCCCACCCCGGCCGACTTCGCCCTGCGGGAGGTTCCCCTGCCCGAGCCTCAGGAGGGGGAGGTGCTGGTCGCCAACCAGTGGCTGTCGGTGGATCCCTACATGCGCGGCCGCATGAGCGAAGCCAAGAGCTATGTGCCCCCCTTCCCCCTCAATGGCCCCCTCGATGGCGGCGCCATCGGCACCGTGCTGGCCTCGCGCCACCCCGGTTTCAAGGTGGGGGATCTGGTGAGCAGCATGCTGGGCTGGCGGGATGCCTTCGTCGCCAAGGGGGAGCAGCTGACCCGGTTGCCCGCCACGGCGCTGCCCTCCCAGCTGTTCCTCGGCGCCCTCGGCATGCCGGGCATGACCGCCTGGGCGGGTTTGCACAAGGTCGCCCGCCTGCAGGCCGGTGAGACCCTGCTGGTCTCGGCCGCCTCGGGCGCGGTCGGCACCATGGCGGTGCAGCTCGCCAAGCGCGCCGGGGCACGGGTGATAGGCTCGACCGGCTCGGCCGACAAGGTCGCCTATCTCAAGACCCTGGGCGCCGATGCGGTGATCAACTACAGGGAGACGCCGGATCTCGACGCCGAGCTGGCCCGCCTCGCTCCGGAAGGCATTCAGGTCTACTTCGAGAACGTGGGGGGCGCCATGCTGGACGCGGCCCTCAACAACATGGCGCTGCACGGGCGCATCGTCCTGTGCGGCCTCATCGAGCAGTACAACAGCAATGGCGAGGCGAAGGGCCCGCGCAACCTAGCCCAGATGATCCGCAAACGCATCCTGATGCAGGGGCTGCTGGTCTCCGATCACTGGCAGCACTATGGCGACTTCCTGGCCGAGGCCATCCCGGCGTTCGAGGCGGGCGCCCTGCAGGCCGAGGAGACCGTCAGCGAGGGGCTGGCCAGCATGCCGCAGGCCTTTATCGGGCTGTTCGAGGGACGCAACACCGGCAAAATGCTGGTCAGGCTGGATTAAGTCTCTCCCGTCATACCGGCAAGATGCGGCTCAAGGGGGATTAGATCCCCTTCCTGATCGCCAGTCAGCCACTTGCACAGCGGGCCCATCCGACCTAAGGTGGGCCCGTTTTTTATGGTCTGTCTCGTCTTTGCAAGGAGCCTGTATGTCCACTACTCCCTATCCCCGCGTCGGAGATGCTGACGTCATCCTGACCAAGCAGGCCTCTCTCTCATGGTGATGCCACAGCAAGGAGCTTATATGTCCACCACTCCCTATCCTCGCGTCGGGGTCGGTGTCATCCTCGTCAACCATCAGGGCCAGGTACTGCTCGGCAAGCGCAGGGGCAGCCACGCGCCCTACTGGTCCATCGCCGGCGGTCATCTGGAGCTGGGGGAGAGCTTCGAATCCGCCGCCATCCGGGAAGTCGCGGAAGAGACGGGCTTCGTCATCACAGCCCCCAGCGTCATCGCCGTCACCAACAACCTGGAGACCTGGCAGGAGAGCGGGCTGCATTACATCTCTGTCACCCTGCTGGCCGAGGTGGAAGGGGAGCCGCAACTGCTGGAGCCGGAGAAATGCGAGGGCTGGATCTGGTGCGATCCCCGCGCGCTGCCGGAACCCCACTTCGATGCCAGCCGCCAATCCATCGCCTGCTGGCTGGCGGGGCGCTGCTATCTGCCGCAATCCGAACTGTCATAAAAAAGTCGCCGCTTTGTCATATCATCGGGGTCGATGATGACAACGAGGGAGTGACGACGTGGGACAGGTGTTTATTCAGTTTTTGTGGTTGGGCTGCGTCGGCTTCGGCGGACCCGCCGCCCATATCGGCTATTTCCAGCGTACCTTCGTCACCCGTCTTGGCTGGCTGAGCCAGGCCGAGTTTGCCCAGCTGCTGGCGCTGTGCCAGCTGTTGCCGGGCCCGGCCTCCAGCCAGCTCGGCTTCGCCATCGGTCGTCATCGGGCGGGGCTGGGAGGGGCGCTGGCCGCCTTCCTCGGTTTCACCCTCCCCTCCTTCCTGTTGCTGCTGGCGGCGGCCATCGGCCTCGGCCAAGCCGGCACCAACCTCTGGCTGGATGCCGCCCTGCACGGCCTCAAGCTGCTGGCCCTGGTGGTGGTGGCAGATGCCGCGCTCACCATGAGCCGCCAGTTCTGCAAGAGCCGGTTGCAGCAGGGCATCATGGTGGCCACCGCCGCCGCGCTCTGGTGGCAGCCCGGCCTGCTGACCCAGTCAGCCATGCTGATCGGGGCCGCCCTGCTCTGCGCCCGGCAGGCAGCACCGGCTAACTCCCACCCCGTATCCGCTCATCCGCCCCACTGGCCAACCCTGATCCTGTTCGGCCTGCTGTTTGTCGGCCTGCCCTGGCTGGCTCAGGGCCCGGCCAGCCAGCTGGTTGCCGACTTCTATCGGGCGGGCAGCCTGGTGTTCGGCGGCGGCCACGTGGTGTTGCCGCTGTTGCAGGAGAGCGTTGGCCACAGCCTCAGCCAGCCGCAGTTCCTGACCGGCTACAGCCTGGCCCAGCTGGTGCCGGGCCCCATGTTCAGCCTGGCCAGCTACCTCGGCGCCTTGCTGCTGCCGGCCACGCCGCTCCTGGGCGCCCTGCTGGCGACCCTGGCGCTGTTCCTGCCGGGCTTTCTGCTGCTGTGGGCCATGGGGCCCTGCTGGCAAAGCTGGCTGGCCCGACCCCGGCTGGCAGGGGCGGTGACGGGGATCAACGCCGCCGTGGTGGGGCTGCTGCTGGCCGCCCTCTATCAGCCGGTGTGGCTAAGCGCCGTGCTCGCACCGGCCGATCTGGCGCTGGCCGCCGTCGCCTTCTATCTGCTGCGCGTCATCAGGCTGCCCATACTGGCGCTCGCCGCCCTGCTGGTCGGGGCCAGCCTGCTGCTGATCTGAGGGCCAACCAAGACCCCATAAAAAAATGGCGCCTCCGCAAGCGGAGGCGCCATTTTTCATTTCTGACGCTTTCAGGCGTCCGTATCGGGCTCGAAGTCCAGGCTCAGGCTGTTGACGCAGTAGCGCTGGCCGGTCTCGGTCGGCCCGTCCGGGAAGACGTGGCCGAGGTGGGAGCCACACTGGCTGCAGGTGATTTCCACCCGTGCCATGCCGTGGCTGCGATCCTCGGTGTAGGTCACAGTCCCCTCGATGGCCCGATCGAACGAGGGCCAGCCGCAGCCCGAATCAAACTTGGCTCCTGAGTGAAACAGCACGCTCTTGCAGCAGACACACTGATAGTCGCCGCTCTTGCGGTTGTGGAGCAGGGCACCGCTGTAGGGCTGCTCAGTGCCTTTCTCCCAGCAGACGCGAAACTGTTCGGCGCTCAGTTTGTTGCGCCACTGCTCGGGATTGTTGCCGCTCATTCTGACTCCTCGTCATGCTTACCGGGCAGAAATGACACTGCCGAGTTCTCGGGATTGCTGCGCCACCGTTCAGGATTGTTGCCATTCATACGGACTCCTTGCCATGGGTAACGGTGCCCAGCATACCCAGTCAGGCCGTTTCACTCTACCCCGCCAGCGGGAACTGTGATCCCGTTGGCAACACGACGGCAACATCCGGCGCCGCCATCACCCCTTCCCTTGCCAAGGCCACCGCCGACAGGGCGACGCGCTCCAGCAGCTTGAGGGAGTGGGCACGCCCCACCGCCACCTGCCGCTTGATGTCGTCCGGCAGGAAGGGCAGGCCGTCGTTGGTGGCGGTGTCGATGACCTGAACCCACTCCAGTCCGGTGCCGGGTGGCGGCAGGCGGAACTGGATGTCGTAGTCGCTGGCATTGAACAGCACGTACCAGCGTTCCCCATCCCCCTCGATCATGCCGATGTCCATGGCAAACGCCTGCCCCATGGGGGCATGCCAGTCCTGATCGTTGAGCTGATGGCCATCGGGGTGATACCAGTTGACCTTGTGGCAGCTGACGGCGGTGCCATTCCAGCTGTCGTCGCTCAGTTGCAGATTGGAGAAGACCCCGGATTCCGCCCGCAGTGCCATCATCTGCCGGGTGAAGGCGAGCAGCCGTTCATCCTCCGGTCGCAGTTGCCAGTTGACCCAGCTTATCTGGTTGTCCTGACAGTAGGCGTTGTTGTTGCCAAGCTGGCTGCGCCCCATCTCGTCCCCGGCCAGGAAGTGCGGGGTGCCCTGGGAGAGCAGCAGGGTGGCGATCAGGTTGCGCTTCTGCTGCTGGCGCAGGTTGTTGATCCTGGGATCCAGCGTCGGCCCCTCGACCCCGTGGTTATGGGAGAGGTTGTTGCCGTGACCGTCTCGGTTGTCCTCGCCGTTGGCCTGATTGTGGCGCTGGTTGTAGGAGACCAGATCCTCCAGGGTGAAGCCGTCGTGGTAACAGAGGTAGTTGACACTGGTGTGAGGGGCGCGCCAGTTCTTCGGGAACAGATCCCGAGAGCCCACCAGACGGGTGGCAAAGTCCCCCATCTTGCCGGCATCCCCGCGCCAGAAGGCGCGCACAGTGTCGCGATAGCGATCGTTGATCTCCAGCCACTGGCTCGGGAACTGACCGAGCCGATAGCCGAAGGGGCCTATGTCCCAGGGTTCGGCGATGAGCTTGACCCGCGCCAGCACGGGATCCGCCAGCAGGGCCTTGAAGAAGGCGCTCATGGGATCGAACTCCCCCGCCTCCCGCGCCAGGGTGACCGCCAAGTCGAAGCGGAAGCCATCCACCTGCATCTCGGTCACCCAGTAGCGCAGGGCATCCAGCACCAGCCGCAGGCTGTTGGGGTGATCCAGGTTGACGCTGTTGCCACAGCCGGTCACGTTGGCGTGACGGTGGTAGTCCGGGCCGTGCGCCCCCGCCTCGAAGGCGTAGTAGCCCGCGTTGTCGAAGCCCTTGAGGGACAGCATGGGGCCGTCGGCGCCGGATTCGGCGGTGTGGTTGTAGACCACGTCGAGTATCACCTCGAGCCCGGCTCTGTGCAGCTCGCGCACCATGGTCTTGAACTCGGTCAGCGCCTCTCCCGCCCCGTAGCGCGGCTCAGGGGCGAAGAAGGCGATGGGGTTGTAGCCCCAATAATTGGTGAGCCCCAGCTGCTCGAGCCTGGGCTCGGACATGAAGGCCGCCACCGGCATCAGCTGCACCGAGGTGACGCCAAGGGTGGTCAGGTGCTCGATCATCAGCGGGTGGCTGATGCCGAGGTAGGTGCCACGCAGCTCGGCGGGAACGCCGGGATGCTGGCGGGTGAAGCCCTTGACGTGGGTCTCGTAGAGCACGACCCGCTCGGGAGGAATGGCAGGCTTGCCGATCCCCTGCCAGTCGAAGGCGTCATCCACCACCACCGACTTGGCCACCATGGCCGCACTGTCCCCCTCATACTGCTCGTCGTCCCAGTGGGTCGGACGACTGAGCGCCCTGGCATAGGGATCGATCAGCAGCTTGTCGGGATCGAACAGCATGCCGTCCCGCGGCGTGCCATGGATCCGGTAGCCATAACGCTGACCCGCCCTGACGCCGCGCACATGGCCGAAACGATACTGGCCACGCTGGCCGGGCAGCGTCAGCCGAACCAGCTCCTGCTCCTGTTCATCGAACAGGCAGAGTTCCACCCGATCCGATTGGGGGGCCCAGACACAGAAGTGGCAACCCGTCTCATCGAGTCGGGCGCCCAGCGGGTAGTCCACCCCGTTTTCCATTACAAACATCAAGACTCCTGTTTGATGAACAAGGTCGCCAGCGGCGGCAAGTCCAGCACTATGCTGTGCGCCATCCCCTGCCAGGGCGTCGGCTCGGCGACGAAGGCCAGACCCACATCATAGTTGCTGCCCCAGTAATGCTCGCTGTCGGTGTTGAGCACCACGGCGTAGTGGCCCGCCTGTGGCACCCCGAGTCGATAGGCGATGCGCGGTACCGGGGTGAAGTTGCTGGCGACCATGACAGGATTTTCACCCTGTTTGTCGGCCCTGAGCCAGGCGAAGATGCTGTTGTCGGCATCGTTGTGATCCAGCCAGCGGAAGCCCGCTCGCTCATAATCGCCCTGATACAAGGCGGTTTCATGACGATAGAGCTGGTTGAGATCCCGGATCAGCCGCTGCTGACCGCCGTGCTTGGGGTATTGCAGCAACTGCCAGGGCAGCTGGGCATCGTGATTCCACTCGTTGCTCTGGGCGATCTCGGTGCCCATGAAGTTCAGCTTCTTGCCCGGATGGCCATACATGAAGCCCATGTAGGCCCGCAGATTCGCGGCCTGCTGCCACTCGTCTCCCGGCATCTTGTAGAGCAAGGAGTGCTTGCCGTGCACCACTTCGTCGTGGGACAGCGGCAGGATGAAGTTCTCGTCATAGTGATACACCATGGAGAAGGTCATCTCGTTGTGGTGATAGCGGCGATGGATGGGCTCCTTCTGCATGTAGCTCAGGGTGTCGTGCATCCAGCCCATATTCCACTTGAAGCCAAACCCCAGGCCACCCAGGAAGGTGGGTTTGGAGACCCCGGCGAAGGCGGTGGACTCCTCGGCGATGGTCATGGTGTGGGGATACTTGCCGTACACCTCTTCGTTGGTCCACTTCAGCAGGCTGATGGCCTCGTAGTTGTGGTTGCCGCCATCGACGTTCGGCACCCACTCGCCGGCGTTGCGGGAGTAATCCAGGTAGAGCATGGAGGCGACCGCATCCACTCGCAGACCGTCGATGTGAAACTTGTCGAGCCAGAACAGGGCGCTCGCCACCAGGAACTGGCGCACGTTGTTGCGACCGAAGTCGTAGATGTAGGAGTTCCAGTCCGGGTGCCAGCCACGGCGTGGATCCTCGTACTCATAGAGCGGGGTGCCGTCGAAGCGGGCCAGACCGTGGGCATCCGCCGGGAAGTGGGCCGGTACCCAGTCCAGGATCACGCCTATCCCGGCCTGGTGGCACTGATCGACGAAGTATTTGAAGTCATCGACGCTGCCGAAGCGGCTGGTCGGCGAGAACATGCCCACCGGCTGATAGCCCCAGGAGCCGCTGAAGGGGTGCTCGGAGACCGGCATCAGCTCGATATGGGTGTACTCCATCTGCCTGACGTAGTCGACCAGCTCCACCGCCAGCTCGCGCCAGCTCAGGCTGTCGCCGTTGGGATGACGCTTCCAGGAGCCCACGTGCAGCTCATAGATGGAGAGCGGCTGCTCCCGCTTGTCGTTGTGCTGGCTCTCGCGCCAGGCGGCATCCTGCCACTGATACTGCTCATGGTCGTGGATGACGGAGGCAAAGGACGGGTATTGCTCGCAATAGAAGCCGACCGGGTCGCTCTTGTGGGGCAACCGGTGGCCGGCCGGGTCTTTCAGTTCAAACTTGTAGCGATCCCCCGCCTTGAGGCCCGGCACGAACAACACCCAGTGACCGCACTGGCTGCGCTGCATGGGGTGGCGGCGACCGTCCCAGAAGTTGAAGTCGCCGATCAGGCTCACCGCGCTGGCGCTCGGCGCATAGACCGCGAAGCGTACCCCTTCCACCCGCTGGCCAAGATGGTCGACGCTGCGCAGCTGGGCACCGAGGGTGTGGTAGATGTTTTCCGGCTGCGAGGTCAGTTCTGCCAGGCCATCCCAGGCGGTGGCCTGAAACTGATAGGGGTCGGTGAATTCGGCACTGGCATCGGGGTAGCTGGCGATCAGCTGATAGGGGAAGGGATTCTTGCGACGGGTGAAAACAGTTTCAAAAAGGCCCGCTTCGTCGGCGGGGGTCAGGGTGGCCACTATCTTGCCGGACTTGAGATCCCTGACTCGGACCTCGAGGGAATCGGGCAACCAGGCGGTGAGTTTCAGGCCTGGTCCACCCGGATTGGCCAGCAGGCCTAGATGGGAGAAGGGCTCGGCACAGCGGGCGGCAACCAAATGTTCAACGGGCATCGACATTTCCTTTCATGGCTGAGCATCCGCTCCGGCCGAGGCCGAAGCGGATGAAAGTAAGTCAGTTGGCGACAATGGCTCAACGACTGGCCTCGTCACGGGCCTGGCTCATCTTGCCTGCCAGCGCCTTGAGCGCCTCATCGGCAAAAATATCCTCCAGATCGCGAGAGAGCTTGCGACGCCAGTTGGGATACTCGTAACTGGTACCCGGCACGTTGACCGGCTTGTCCATCTCCAGCCAGTCTTCCAGCTGGGTGCTGAACAGGGCGCAGCTGCCGCGGGACATGTGGAGCTGCAGACCGTGGTTGAGCTCGGTGTTCATGCCGACCCAGTTCACGTCGTGGCTGACATTCTCCGAGATGACCCCATGGGCGTGCAGACTGTCAAGGATCCGCTGCTTGGCCTGGTGGCGATCAGCATACAGGGTCTTGAGTACCTCTTCATCTGGATACAATCCCAGCTCGCGACCGAGCGCCAGATCGTCGCAATGCCAGAACCCCTTCAGGGTCGGCATGTCGTGGGTGGTCAGGGCCGACATCGCCTGCTCGGTGTAGTGGGCAGGAGAGATGAAGCCGCCATCCCCCTTGGAGCGCTCGAAGAAGAACACCTTGTAGGAGTGCACGCCGTTCTCTTTAAGAGTGACATCTATGCCCTCCGGCACTGTGCCGAGATCTTCCCCGATCAGCAGACACTGATTGCGGTGAGATTCGAGCGCCAGGATCCCCAGCAGATCGTTGACCGGGTAATAGATATAGGCGCCCTTGGCGGCAGACTCTCCGGGCGGCACCCACCACAGGCGCAGCAAGGCCATCACGTGGTCGATGCGCAGCGCGCCACAGGCACGCATGTTGGCGCGGAACAGGTCCACCATCGGCTGATAGGCCGCCTCGAACAGCTGGTTCGGGTTCATGGGGGGCAGGCCCCAGTTCTGACCGAGGGGGCCCAGGATATCGGGCGGTGCGCCGACCGAGGCTTTCGGGCAGTAGAGATCCCGGTTGGCCCAGATCTCGGTGGAGCCTTCGGAGACACCCACCGCCAGATCGCGGTAGATCCCCATCACCATGCCGGCAGCCTTGGCACGGGCATCGGCTTGCGCAAGCTGCTCGTCGGCCAGGAACTGCAGATAGAGATAGAACGCCACATCCTGACTGTGCTCGCGCATCCAGGCTGCCACTTCGGGATTGTGGTAATCACGCAGCGCCTCTGGCCAGACCGGCCAGCCCCAGGCATTGTCGCCCTTGGCATAGAAATGAGCCTGGATCGCATCGAACGCCGCCTGCTGTTGCAGGCTGTCGCCACCGGCGGCCACGAAGGCATCGAACTTGGCCTGGCGCTCGGCGCCAAAGCTGGCCTGTTCGAACACCTGACGCAACATGCCGATCTTGGTTTCGATGACGCCGGTATAGTCCACGTTCTCCTTGGCACGCAGGGAGGCGAGGTGCTGCTGGAAGGCAGGATTGGCTACCTCGGCCTTGAGCCGCTCGTTGGCCAGAAACTCGGGGACCGCCTCGACGTTGATGTAGGCCACGTTGAGCCAGCGACGGGAGGAGGGGCTGTAAGGGCTGGCGCTCTCCGGGTTGGCCGGATAGAGCGCGTGGATCGGGTTCAGACCGACGAAGTGGGCGCCCCAGGCAGCCGCCTTCTCGACTAGCTGGCCAAGATCGCTGAAATCCCCCATGCCCCAGTTGTGGCGGCTGCGCAGGCAGTAAAGCTGCACGCTCGGGCCCCACACCTTGCGCCCGTTGGCGATCGGCGCCTGCTTGTAGCAGGATTTAGGGGCGACGATGAGGCGCATGCTGGCGAGTGGTTCGTCGTTGCCCTCTTCCAGCAGGGTCAGCTGGTGATAGCCGAGCTCGGGCTGCACATCCAGCGCCACGCGATAGGCCTGGCATTCCATCTCCTCAAACTCGGCGACCCCGACCAGCTCTCCCTCGATGGGGGTCAGCTGGCCGGACAACAGGGCTCCTTGCTCCAGCCCGATCTGCCAATGCAACGCATCGTTGACGAACTCGATGGGCAGACGAACTTCCAGGCTGATGGCCTCGCCACTGCGCACCACCATCACGGGATCCAATGGACGCAACCAGTGCTGGCGGTGCTCCTGCTCAAGCTGCTCGGTCAGGGCGGCCTCGTCATCGACGCGGTAACCCATGGCGCCCAGCATGGCGGCCTTGCTCTCTTCGGATACCTGGGCCGGGTGGCCCCAGGCATCAACATACTCGCTGGCGATGCCTTTGGCGGCAGCCAGCTGTTCAATCAGGGTGGTCATAGTTTGAGAATTCCCGCTGTGGATTCTATCTATACTATTTGATTAATTTTTATGGGTGGTGCTTGAACAGTGGCTCTTTGGCCATGCTAAACCGCGCACATTTTTACATATCTCCCCGGCTGGATGTGTGACCGGGCAGGCACTATTGTTGATCTCTGTGACGAGAACCAGCCGATGGCATTTTCGACAAAAGTTGGTAGTCAGTTACATAAACCGAAAATAAATTTCACAGTTTTTCATGATATAGCGCAATTTCAGACAGATTGTTGGTTGACTCACGGGGGAGTTCTAGTAAATTTACAAACGGAATTTTCTTTGACTACTGAACAGTTAGGTAACCAAATATGACTATCAAAGTAGGTATTAACGGTTTTGGCCGTATCGGCCGTTTCGTCTTCCGTCTGGCCGCTGAGCGTGCTGACATCGAAGTGGTTGGCATCAACGACCTGATCGACGTTGACTACATGGCTTACATGCTGAAGTACGACTCCACTCACGGCCGCTTCAATGGCACCGTTGAAGTCAAAGACGGCAACTTGGTTGTCAACGGCAAAACCGTACGTGTTACCGCTGAACGTGACCCGGCAAACCTGAAGTGGGATGCCATCGGTGTTGACGTTGTTGCCGAAGCCACCGGTCTGTTCCTGGACGACGCGACTGCTCGTAAGCACATCGCTGCCGGTGCCAAGAAAGTCGTACTGACCGGCCCGTCCAAAGACGCTACCCCTATGTTCGTCATGGGTGTTAACGACTCTACCTACGCTGGCCAGGACATCGTTTCCAACGCTTCCTGCACCACCAACTGCCTGGCCCCGATCGCCAAGGTTCTGAACGATACCTTCGGTATCGAATCCGGCCTGATGACCACCGTCCACGCTACCACTGCTACCCAGAAGACCGTTGATGGTCCGTCAGCCAAAGACTGGCGCGGTGGCCGCGGTGCGGCTCAGAACATCATCCCGTCCTCTACCGGTGCTGCCAAGGCTGTTGGCGTTGTTATCCCGGAACTGAACGGCAAACTGACCGGCATGGCTTTCCGCGTACCGACTCCGGACGTGTCCGTTGTTGACCTGACCGTCAACCTGAAGAAAGCTGCCACCTACGCAGAAATCTGCGCAGCCATGAAAGCAGCCTCCGAAGGCTCCATGAAGGGCGTACTGGGCTACACCGAAGATCAAGTGGTTTCCACCGACTTCCTGGGTGAGCGTCAGACTTCTGTGTTCGATGCCAAGGCTGGTATCGCACTGAACGACAAATTCGTTAAAGTTGTATCCTGGTACGACAACGAAATGGGCTACTCCAGCAAGGTTCTGGATCTGATCGCCCACATCTCCAAGTAATTTGGGATGCGCAATCGCGTAGCTTGAAAAAAGGCGGCCATTGGCCGCCTTTTTGTATTCTGGATCTGCCGACCTCTTTCTTGAATGTGCGCGAGCACAGGAGTCTCCATGCAACCCATACGTACTCTGACAGCCCACTGCAGCCTCAGCCACAACGAGACAGGGCTGCCCCTGCTGACCATCGACAATGCCTATGCCAAGGCCGAGATCAGCCTGTTTGGCGCCCATGTGCTGAGCTATCAGCGCCATGGTGAACCGGCTTCTCTCTGGCTCAGTGACAAGGCCGTTCTGGACGGCAGCAAGCCCATCCGGGGTGGCATCCCCCTGTGCTGGCCCTGGTTTGGCCCCGCACCCGCGCGCGTTGGCAGCGGCAAACCCGCCCATGGCTTCGCCCGCACCACCCTGTGGTCCCTGGATGGCGTCTCCGACCACGAGGATGGCACGCTCGTCCATCTGTCTCTGCGCGACACCGACGCCAGCCGTGCCCTCTGGCCTCACGCCTTCGAGCTGGAGCTGGACGTGCTGATCGGCAGAGAGTTGTCACTGGTGCTGACCACCCGCAACACTGGCAACAGCCCCATCGTCTACAACGCCGCCCTGCATACCTATCTGCAGATAAGCAGCCCGGCAGCCGTCAGCGTGACTGGCCTGGGCGCACCTTACCTGGACAAGGTGACCGGTGGCCAACCAGCACAGCAGCAGGGCGCTCTGACGCTCTCTGGCGCCCTGGATCGCATCTACCTGCAACCAGAGCCCAGAGTCACTGTTCAGGATGCGGAGCGTGCCACTCATGTGGTCAGCGGCAACCACGACAGCATAGTGGTCTGGACCCCCTGGCTGGAAGGCGCCAGCGCCATGGCCGACATGAGCGATGACGGCTACCGCACCATGCTCTGTGTCGAAGCCGCCATCACGGCCGAGGCTGGCGTCGTCATAGCGCCGGATGAGGAGCACAGCTTCTCTACCGTGATCATCTGATCCCTGAGTGACGACGGCTCTCTCTCCAGCCTCCGGGTCGAGACCGTCATCACCGTCAATGCTGACATCACAGTGATGCCGGATAAGGAGCACCGCCTCCATAACGAAAGAGGGCACCCATTGGGTGCCCTCTTTACGTTCAATGCTCCGAAGAAATCAAGCATTGCCCTGGGTCTTGAGCCTGAGCTCGGCGGCAAAGTTCAGCATCCGATCCAGCGGGATCAGTGCCTTCACCCGCAGCGCCTCGTCCACCAGGATCTCGTGACGCTCGGCGCCATCGGTCAACGCCTCCTTGATCGCCACCAGGCCGTTCATCGCCATCCAGGGGCAATGGGCACAGCTGCGGCAGGTGGCGCCATCGCCACCGGTTGGAGCCTCCACCATCTCCTTGTCCGGGCAGGCCTGCTGCATCTTGTAGAAGATGCCGCGATCGGTCGCCACGATCAGCTTCTGCTGGGGCAGCTCACGGGCCGCCTTGATGAGCTGGCTGGTAGAACCCACCGCATCTGCCAGTTCGATGACGGAAGCCGGGGACTCCGGGTGCACCAGCACGGCCGCGTCCGGGTTCTGGGCCTTGAGCTCGCGCAGGGCCTTGGCCTTGAACTCGTCATGGACGATGCAGTGACCCTGCCAGCGCAGCATCTCGGCGCCCGTCTTCTTCTCGATGTAGGCACCCAGGTGTCTGTCCGGACCCCAGATGATCTTGTGGCCCTGGCTGTCCAGGTGCTCGACGATCTCGAGCGCAATGCTGGAGGTGACCACCCAGTCGGCCCGGGCTTTCACCGCCGCAGAGGTATTGGCATAGACCACGACTATATGGTCGGGATGGGCATCGCAGAAGGCGGAGAACTGGTCGATGGGGCAGCCCAGATCCAGGGAGCACTCGGCCTCCAGGGTCGGCATCAGCACCCGCTTGTGCGGGCTCAGGATCTTGGAGGTCTCCCCCATGAAGCGCACACCGGCCACGATCAGGGTCTGGGCGGCGTGATCACGACCGAAGCGAGCCATCTCGAGGGAGTCGCCGACGAAACCGCCGGTGGCCTCGGCCAGCGCCTGGATCTCGGGATCCGTGTAATAGTGGGCAACCAGCACGGCCTGACGCGCCTCGAGCAGCGCCTTGATCTCGATGATCAGGGCCGCCTTCTGTTCGGCAGTCAGGGGAGCCGGTTTGACCGGAAAGGGATAGTCCATCTCGATGACCGGAGGGACACTGCTCAGTGCATTGCTCATTGCGACTGTTCCATCAACGCTTGGAAAGGTAAAAATTATACCCAGAAGCAAGCCACAAACCCATCAACAAATCCAGCCGACGGGATAAGTGATTCCACGGCCTCATGATTATGTTTTGGCTGATCAGCCGCCAGATCGTAGAAACGAAAAAACCCGCGATGCAGCGGGCTTCTGGCTTTCTTTGAAAAGAAAGTGGTGGTCGTTACTGGGCTCGAACCAGTGACCCCCTCCTTGTAAGGGAGGTGCTCTCCCAGCTGAGCTAAACGACCTGGGATACGCTGAAATGATGGTGGGTCGTGCTGGATTCGAACCAGCGACCAATTGATTAAAAGTCAACTGCTCTACCGACTGAGCTAACGACCCATCTAAATCATTTTTAAAGCATGGTGGTCGTTACTGGGCTCGAACCAGTGACCCCCTCCTTGTAAGGGAGGTGCTCTCCCAGCTGAGCTAAACGACCTGGGATATGGTGAAATGATGGTGGGTCGTGCTGGATTCGAACCAGCGACCAATTGATTAAAAGTCAACTGCTCTACCGACTGAGCTAACGACCCATCTGTATCATTTTTTCTTTCTATTTCAAGAAAGTGGTGGTCGTTACTGGGCTCGAACCAGTGACCCCCTCCTTGTAAGGGAGGTGCTCTCCCAGCTGAGCTAAACGACCTGGGATATGGCGAAATGATGGTGGGTCGTGCTGGATTCGAACCAGCGACCAATTGATTAAAAGTCAACTGCTCTACCGACTGAGCTAACGACCCATCTAAATCATTTTTAAAACATGGTGGTCGTTACTGGGCTCGAACCAGTGACCCCCTCCTTGTAAGGGAGGTGCTCTCCCAGCTGAGCTAAACGACCTGGGATATGGCGAAATGATGGTGGGTCGTGCTGGATTCGAACCAGCGACCA
>NZ_JAKZFK010000024.1:0-66087 GCF_022549315.1 Aeromonas sp. MR16
CGAGCTATTTGAGGAATTATCTGGGCTGGCGAAGGATGTTGGAGCGTTATGGGCAGGCAGTGGATATCCCGCATTGCTTGCATGAGGCGCTGGGGCGCCCCATGCAACACGTAATTGGGACATAGCCATAAAAAAGAGGCCATCCCGCCGGGATGGCCCTGAATACCTGAACGTTGGGATAACAATCACACACATATCCTTATGCAGGACAGAGTTGCTTTTGCAGCTTGCGTGCCAGACTCCGCTTTTCCCCTAAAAATTCTCCACGCACCCCACTATTTTTTCTCGCCCATAAAAAAAGCCACCCTAAGGTGGCTGAAAAGATGACGGAACTTTCATAGAGCAAAGCATTCAGCGGGAACAGGTTGCTTCCCGTCACCCAAGGAGGAATACATGAATCGTGCCAACTTGGCAGAATCACCTTCCTCCGACCTGTGCCATGGGCAAACCACGACAGCACAGGCCCATGATGATAGACTCCCGCGGTTTCACATTTATGAAGAGTCGACCCCATGCCCTGGATACAAATTCGAATCAACGCCACCGCCAAGACCGCGGACAAGGTGAGCAACATGCTGCTGGGGCGTGGAGCCCAGGCCGTGACCTTTATGGATGCCCAGGATGTGCCCGTCTACGAGCCCCTGCCCGGTGAGACGCCGCTCTGGGGCGAGACCGAGGTGATGGGGCTGTTCGACGCCGAAACCGATCCGGCGCCCACCATCGCCTTCTTCCAGCAGATCTTCGGCGAAGACGTGGGCTACAAGGTCGAGCAGCTGGAAGACAAGGACTGGGTGCGCGAGTGGATGGATCACTTCCACCCCATGCAGTTCGGCGAACGGCTCTGGATCTGCCCGAGCTGGCGCGATGTGCCCAACCCGGACGCGGTCAACGTCATGCTGGATCCGGGCCTGGCGTTCGGCACCGGCACCCACCCCACCACGGCGCTCTGCCTGCAGTGGCTGGACGGGCTGGATCTGGCCGGCAAGACGGTGGTCGACTTCGGTTGCGGCTCCGGCATCCTCGGCATCGCCGCCCTGAAACTGGGCGCGGCCCGGGTCATCGGCATCGACATCGATCCCCAAGCCATCCAGGCCAGCCATGACAACGCCGAGCGCAACGGCGTCGCCGGCCAGATCGAGCTCTACCTGCCGGCGGATCAGCCTCAAGGAGTGGAGGCGGACGTCGTTGTGGCCAACATCCTGGCCGGCCCGCTGCGGGAGCTGGCGCCGCTCATCGCCGGCCACGGCAAGCCCGGCAGCCTGATGGCCCTGTCCGGCGTGCTGGAGAGCCAGGCCCCCGAGCTGGAGACCATCTATGGTCAGTGGTTCGACATGGACCCGACTGCCGTCAAAGAGGAGTGGTGCCGCCTGTCAGGTCGCAAACACGGCTGATCATCGGCACGGCAGTTGCCGGCACAGCGGTCGTAAACACGACTGGTCATCAGCGCGGCCAAGCGCCATATCGAACAACAAGGGCACCCCAGGGTGCCCTTGTTGTTTCTCACACTGTTTTTCACTCCTTTCCGAACCGTCCCCTATCTCCTTCACCGACATGCCAGCACTGGGCGCAGCTTCACTCTTCTTGCTGCCGTCTGGGGGTAAAATGGCTCTCCCCCCGATGGGCCTGCGAGGGCGCATCCACCAACCACCACGACCATAGAGATCACCATGAGCAACTATCAGAAGATGATCAGCAACCAGCCCTACAACTGCATGGCCCCCGAACTGGATGAGATACGCCGGGAGACGGCCCGCCTCTATCGCCGTTTCAACAAGGCCGATGAGGAGGAAGAACAGCAGATCCTGCTGCAAGCGCTGGTGGGCGAGCTGGCGGAAGGGGCCTTCATCTGCCCGCCGTTCTACTGCACCTATGGTCGCCATGTCAGCCTGGGCACCGGCACCTACGTCAACATGGGGGCGACCTTCCTGGATAACGCGCCGATCCGCATCGGGGCCAACGTCATGATAGGGCCGAACGTGCAGATCTATACCGCCGCCCACGCCCTGGAGGCCGACGCACGCATCCAAGGGGTGGAGACTGCGCTGCCGGTCACCATAGAGGACAGGGTCTGGATAGGGGGCGGCGCCATCCTGCTGCCCGGCGTCACCATAGGGCGGGACGCCATCGTCGGCGCAGGCTCGGTCGTGACCAAGGACGTACCGGCCGGCGCCCGGGTGGTGGGCAATCCGGCCCGCATCCTGCCCGCCAAGGCAACCATGCCAGTGACCTAGATGAACAGGCCAAAAACCGCCCATAAAAATAAAGCCCAATGTCATGAGCCACATTGGACTGTAAAAAGGGGCTGCCGGATGCCAGGGACACAGGTCAAAAAACGCCCATAAAAATAAAGCCCAATGTCATCAAGACGTTGGGCTGTAAAAAGGTGCTACGGAATTGCGACTCTCATCGCAGAATATTAGAAGGGGTCACCTTCTAAACTGGCAAAGGAATAATAACGGGGCGCAAACGTTTTACGTAGCGTAATCGACCAGGATTGAGAACAGCCTCTCACTATTCAAAAAATTCCCCACCAGCCCCTTTCTCCCCCTTGGCAAGTTCGCATTTTTCAGTACAGCCTGATGAGAATATCACCAAAGACAAAAAGCCCTGATAAATCAGGGCTTTTTGTCATAAATCGGGTATTTTAGAAGCGCCGGATAAATTCGTTCAGGGGCAATTCACGCAACTTGCGCGCCTCCAGCATGGGGGTGCCCAGGTAGAGGAAGCCCACCAGCTGATCCTCCTCGGCCAGCCCCAGCCCGGCGTTGATATGCTCGTCGAAGATAAACCAGCCGGAGCGCCAGATGCCGTTGAAGCCCTGGGCCTGGGCCGCCATCTGCATCGCCATCAGGGCGCAACCGGCGGAGAGCTCCTGCTCCAGCTTGGGCACCTTGAAGTGGGCCTGATAGCGGGTCGCCACGGCCACCAGCAGCGGAGCCCGCAGCGGGGCGCCGCGGCTCTTCTCGATGCTCTCCTCGTCTTCGCCACGGGCACGGGCCGCCTCGGCCAGCAAATCCCCAAGGCGCTCCCGTCCCTCCCCCTCAAACAGGATGAACTGCCAGGGTGTCAGGGTGCCGTGATCCGGTGCCCGCAGCCCCGCCTTGAGGATGTTGTCGAGCACCTCACCGCTGGGGGCCGGGGTGGTCAGGCGACCACAGGAGTGACGGTTCAGTAACAGGTTGAGGGCATCCATGGGCGACTCCGTGTGTCAGGCAAGAAAGCGGGGCTATGATGGCGCTACCCTAGCACAGCCAGGGGACGTCGCAAAGGCACCCCGAGAGGGCCGGTTAGAAAGAATAAACCCCTGACTGGCAGGGGTTTATCACCATATCCGTTGCATTTTTGGTCAAATGACAGCAGCCAGCTCTGCCCCCTGGCGGATGGCCCGCTTCGCGTCCAGCTCGGCGGCCACGTCGGCGCCGCCGATGATGTGCACCGGCTTGCCCGCCGCCTGCAGCCCGGCTTGCAGCTCCCGCAGGGGCTCCTGGCCGGCGCAGATGATCACCTGATCCACCGGCAAACATTGCTGGGTCTCTCCCACCATGATGTGCAGCCCTTCGTCGTCGATGCGCAGGTATTGCACACCGCTGAGCATCTGCACCTTGCGGTTCTTGAGCACGGTGCGGTGGATCCAGCCGGTGGTCTTGCCCAGCCCGTCCCCCACCTTGCTCTCCTTGCGTTGCAGCAGCCAGATCTGGCGCTCGGGGGCGTCTATCTCGGGCTTGATCAGGCCGCCGCGCTCGCCGAGGTGCTTGTCGATGCCCCACTCCTTGAGCCAGTGGTCACGGTGCTGATCGGCATCGCCCTCTACTGTCTTGTCCACCAGATACTCCGCCACGTCGAAACCGATGCCACCGGCACCGATCACCGCCACCTTCTGGCCCACCGGCTTGTGATCCCGCAGCACATCGAGGTAGTTCAACACCTTGGGATGCTCGATGCCCGGAATATTGGGGGTACGCGGGCGGATACCGGTGGCGAGGATCACCTCGTCGAAGCCGCCGCCGAGCAGGCTCTCGGCGCTCTGGCGCTGGCCGAGGTAGAGCTCGACGCCACACTTCTCCAGCCGTCTGGCGAAGTAGCGCAGGGTCTCGTGGAACTCCTCCTTGCCCGGGATCTGCTTGGCGAAGTTGAACTGGCCGCCTATGGTCGGTGCCTGATCGAACAGGCTCACCTGATGGCCGCGCTCGGCGGCGTAGCAGGCGAACGCCAGACCCGCCGGACCCGCCCCCACCACCGCCAGCTTCTTGGGCTGGGGCACCCGACCGAAATTGAGCTCGGTCTCGAAGCAGGCGCGGGGATTGACCAGGCAGGAGGCGCGTTTCTGCTTGAACACGTGATCGAGGCAGGCCTGGTTGCAGGCGATGCAGGTGTTGATCTCGTCCGCCCTGTCCTCGGCCGCCTTGATGACGAACTCGGGGTCGGCCAGGAAGGGCCGCGCCATGGAGACCATATCCGCTTCCCCCTGTGCCAATATGCGCTCGGCCACCTCGGGGGTATTGATGCGGTTGGTGGTGATGAGCGGCACGGTGAGGTGTTTTTTCAGCTCAGCCGTGACCCAGCTGAAGGCGCCGCGCGGCACGCTGGTGGCGATGGTGGGGATGCGCGCCTCGTGCCAGCCGATGCCGGTGTTGATGAGACTGACGCCGGCCAGCTCCAGCGCCTTGCCAAGAGCGATAACCTCCTCCAGAGAGGATCCCTTCTCCACCAGATCCAGCATGGAGAGACGGAAGATGATGATGAAATCGGTGCCGACCCGCTCACGGATGGCGCGCACTATCTCGAGCGGGAAGCGCATCCGATTGTCGGCACTGCCGCCCCAGCCATCGGTGCGCTGGTTGGTGCGCTCGCAGATGAACTGGTTGATGAGATAGCCTTCCGAGCCCATCACCTCGACCCCGTCATAGCCGGCGGCCTTGGCCAGCGCGGCCGTGGTGGCGAAGTCGCGGATGGTGCCGCGGATCTGGCGCTCGCTCATGGCGCGCGGCTTGAACGGGGAGATGGGAGCCTTGAGGGCGCTCGGCGCCAGGCTGAACGGATGATAGGCGTAGCGGCCGGCGTGAAGGATCTGCAGCGCTATCTTGCCCCCCTCCTGATGCACGGCACCAGTCACCTTCTTGTGCTTGGCGACCTGCCAGGGGAAGCTAAGCTGCGAGCCGTGAGGCACCAGACGCCCGCGCAGGTTGGGGGCTATGCCGCCGGTGACGATGAGGCCGACGCCGCCCCGGGCGCGCTCGGCATAGAAGGCGGCCAGCTTGTCGAAGCCCCCCTTCTCCTCTTCGAGACCGGTATGCATGGAGCCCATCAGCACGCGGTTGCGCAACTGGGTGAAACCGAGATCGAGGGGGGCCAGCAGGTTCGGGTAGCGGCTCATGATGCGGCTCCTTGCAAGACAGGGGCGCAGGGGATCGCGAGCACGCTGCGACGCGAGGGGGCACAAGCTGGCTCAAGGGGGATCGGCAACGTCGGGTAGCGGCTCACAGGGCCTCCAGTTAATTTTTTGTTATCAAACTGAGGCTAGAGTAAAGAATCGAAATTTCTTTTTCAAACAAATGTTTGGACATTTTTTCGGCGAACAGCCGTGTTCCGAAGAGAGGGTAGCGGATCGCACTGGCGATCGAACCCAGGCGGAAATGGCAATTGACACTCCATCTGGTTAATAATGGCGTTTCTCTACCCATTAACAGGGCGATAACGCGGCTATGTCTATTTTCAAAGGTCTGGGGTGGCTGTTTCGCAGCCTCTGGCGTCTGCTCAACTTCACCCGGCTGATGCTGGTCAATCTGCTGTTTCTCATCATAGTGCTGGCCATCGTCTTCACCTTCGGCCAGAAAGAGGCGCCAAGCACCCCCATCGAAGGGGCCCTCACCCTCAACCTCTCCGGCGTACTGGTGGAACAGCGCACCCAAACCGACCCGAGCGTGCAACTGCTGCGGCAGGTGGACAGCAGCGACGATCAGCCGAGCGAGATCCTGATGTCCGATCTGCTGTGGGCCATCAAGAGCGCCAAGGATGACGATCGCATCAAGGCGCTGGTGCTCAAGCCCCAGGGGCTGCAAGGCACCAGCCTCTCCAAGCTGCAGGAGGTGGCGGCCGCCATCGACCAGTTCAAGGAGAGCGGCAAGCCGGTCATCGCCATGGCCGACTATTACGCGCAAGGCCCATATCTGCTGGCCGCCCACGCCGATCACGTGCTGCTCAACCAGAGCGGCGCCGTGCTGATCGAGGGGCTCGGCGTCTACCAGACCTACTTCAAGTCGGCGCTGGAGAAGCTCAACGTCACCCCCCACGTGTTCAAGGTCGGCACCTACAAGTCCTTCGTCGAGCCCTATACCCGGGATGAGATGTCGCCGGAGAGCAAGGAGGCGAACCAGCGCTGGCTGGATCAGCTGTGGCAGTCCTATGTGAATGACGTGGCCGAAGAGCGGGAAATCGAGCCCGATGCCGTCGCACCGACCAAGGATCGCTTCCTCGAGCTGCTGCGCAAGGCCGGTGGCAATGCCGCCAGCTACGCCCTCGACAACGGCCTGGTGGACGAGCTGGCCACCCGCGACGAGATGACCCAGGCGGTCATCAAGGAGGTCGGAGAAGACAAGGATAACGGCTGGAAAGGGGTGGGCCTGAAGGAGTATCTGGCCGCCATTCCCGAGCAATATCCCCAGAACGGCAAGGATGAGGTGGGCCTCATCGTCGCCAGTGGTGCCATCATGGACGGCATCCAGCCGGCTGGCACCATAGGCGGTGACAGCCTCGCCGATCTGCTGGCCGAGGCTCGCCGCGACGACCAGGTCAAGGCCCTGGTGCTGCGGGTCGACAGCCCGGGTGGCAGCGCCTTCGCCGCCGAGCAGATCCGCGCCGAGTTGCTGGCCCTGAAACAGGCGGGCAAGCCGGTGGTCATCTCCATGGGCAGCTACGCCGCCTCCGGGGGTTACTGGATCTCCGCCGATGCGGACAAGATCTTCGCCTCCCCCACCACCCTCACCGGCTCCATCGGGGTGTTCGGCATGTTCGCCACCATCGACAAGGCGCTCTCCCAGTACGGGGTCCATACCGATGGGGTCGGCACCACCGACTTCGTCGGTGTCGGCCTGACCCGGGCCCTGCCGGAGCACGTCGGTCAGGCCATTCAGCTCAGCGTGGAAGACACTTATCAGCGCTTCGTCGGTCTGGTGAGCAAGGGCCGCGGCCTGAGCCCGGAAGAGGCGGAGAAAGCCGCCGAAGGCCGGGTCTGGACGGGCCAGGACGCCAAGGCGCTGGGACTGGTTGACGAGTTCGGCAATCTGGACGACGCCCTTCAGGCAGCCGCCGATCTCGCCAACCTCAAGAGCTGGCAGGTCACCCCCATCGAGCAGGAAGAGTCGGCAAGGGACAAGTTCCTGCGCGAGTTGTTCGACAGCAGCGCCCGCGCGCTGGCTCCCCATCTGCAGAGCTGGCTGCCCGCAGGCGTTGGCAAGGCGCTGGTCGAGGTGAACAAGGGGCTGGATCCGCTGATCCGCTTCAACGACCCGCAAGGCACCTACGCCTTCTGCCCGGTCTGCCTCCCTTGACAGGACACTGGAGAATAAAAAAACCGCCATCCGGCGGTTTTTTTATTGGGGCGGCTCCTGGCTCAGGCCAGCAACCCGGCATCAAACCAGTGTTGCAGCTCGGCCAGCACCCGGGTCTCGCGCACCGTCCACTGCGGGCAAGGACCGGCCAGCTGGGTCTTGTTGGTCTGCAGCGCCTCGTCCAGTGCAAACCAGCCGGGGGTAAAGCCGAGCCGTATCTCATAGGGCTGGGGGCGCGGCTCGCTCCAGGCCTCGCCCAGCTGGCAGAGGTAGTAGAAGGAGTGAATGCAGTAGGCGTCGTAGGCCGCCTCCCGGGCGGCGCGAAACTCCCGCGTCTCGCCAAGCAGGGCCCCCACCGCCAGCAGCTCGGCACCGCACTCCTCCCGCAGCTCCCGGGCCAGCGCCTTGCCGTGACACTCCCCCGCCTCTATGCCACCGCCCGGGAACATGAGATCCCCGTTGACGCGGGAATGCACCATCAGCAACTCGTCACCGCGCAGCACCACGGCCCTGACTGTGATGCGCTCGAGCACCCGCCCGTCGCACATCACCTGACCGTGGAGGAGGCGAATATCGAAGGGGTGGGCCCATTGGGTATCTGGCTGAACAGGGATCATCAGGATAGGTATGCCCCGCGCGTGGGTTGAATGATGAGGGTGGTCGCCGTGAAAGCCTGGTCATGGTGCCCGTCGGCCTGGTAACAAGCCTCGCCCGCCATGGCCACCATCAACTAGCAAATCGGCTACATATCCATTACAATGCGCGCTCCATATAAGGCCGCGATCGCAGAATAATATAACGAAATATACAGCCCTACACTGATCTGCTTTCGACGAATTTCTATTTTTCCAGCAATTTGCCCAACAACGTGAAATAAAGGATCTGGTTAATGACCCACGAGCACTACTTGCAGGCGTGGCAGGAGAGCCAGGCGCTCGCCGAAGCCATGCAACCCTTGATAGGCCGCCTCTACCGCCAGCAAGGGATAGAGATCACCCTCTTCGGACGCCCCCTGCAAAACGCCTCCACCATCGACATCCTCAAGGCCCATCGGGTCGTTCGCCGCCATCAGGGCAATGTGCTGCCCATCCAGCAAAGCTTCCCCCTGCTGTGCGCCATAGTCGCGCTGAACCCGACCGCCGCCGAGGTGGATCTCGGCAAGCTGACCGTCGGCTACTGGCAGGCCCATCAGGACGAGGCGGGCATCGAGGACTACCTGAGCGCCAAGCTGGCGCCTGCCCTGAACCAGGGCGCCGTGCCTGCTCCCACCGATGTGGTGCTGTACGGCTTCGGCCGCATCGGCCGCCTGCTGGCGCGCCTGCTGATCGAGCGCACCGGTGCCGCCAACTCCCTGCGCCTGCGTGCCATCGTCGTGCGCGGCGGCCGCGAGGGGGATCTGGAGAAGCGCGCCAGCCTGCTGCGCCGCGACTCGGTGCACGGTCCCTTCAACGGCTCCATCGAGGTGGATGTGGAACGCAGCGCCATCATCGCCAATGGCACCTTCATCCAGGTGATCTATGCAAACAGCCCGGCCGACATCGACTACACCGCCTATGGCATCGACAATGCGCTGATCGTCGATAACACCGGGGTCTGGCGCGACGAGGCGGGTCTCAGTGAGCACCTCAAGGCGCGCGGCGCCGCCCGGGTGCTGCTGACCGCCCCCGGCAAGGGGGAGATGAAGAACGTGGTGTTCGGGGTCAACCACGAGGTGATAGGTCCCGATGACAAGATCATCTCTGCCGCCTCCTGCACCACCAACGCCATCACCCCCGTGCTCAAGGTGATGCAGGACAGGTACGGCATCCGCCACGGTCACGTGGAGACGGTGCACTCCTACACCAACGATCAGAACCTGATCGACAACTATCACAAGGGTGAGCGCCGCGGTCGCAGCGCCGCCCTCAACATGGTGATGACCAGCACAGGCGCCGCCAAGGCGGTGGCCAAGGCGCTGCCCGAGCTCAAGGGCAAGCTGACCGGCAACGCCATCCGGGTGCCAACCCCCAATGTGTCCCTGGCCATCATCAACCTGAGCCTGGAGCAGGCCACCGACCGGGACAGTCTCAACGCCTATCTGCAGCAGATGTCGCTGAGCTCGGCCCTGCATCGCCAGATCGATTTCAGCGCCAGCACCGAGCTGGTCTCCTCCGACATGGTGGGTTCCCGCTTCGCGGGCATAGTGGACTCCCAGGCCACCATCGCCGAGGAAGATCACTGCGTGCTGTACGTGTGGTATGACAACGAATTCGGGTACAGTTGTCAGGTAGTGCGGGTGATGGAGCAGATGGCCGGCGTAGTCCGCCAGGATCTACCGGCATAGTCCGCCAGGATCTGCCCCCCTGATCCCCTCATGGCTCAATTTTCAAGGAGAGGCCGGATGTCATTTCAGCAAGTCATAGGGCAGATGCCCAAGGAAGTGTACGAGCGGCTCAAGACCGCGGTCGAGCTCGGCAAGTGGCCGGACGGCCAGCCCCTCACCGAGGAGCAGAAGGCCACCTCCCTGCAGGCCGTGATGGCCTGGCAGGCGATGCACCTTGCCGATCCCGAGCACATGAACATAGGCCGCGATGGCGAGATCGTGATGAAGAGCAAGAGCGAGCTCAAGCGTCAGTATCGCGACGAGGAAGAGATAGTCCGCATCGAGATCAGCCACTGAACCTTGCTGCGAGCCCAGGCTCGCACGCCATAGCAGAGAGGGGAGCCATGATGGCTCCCCTCTTTTTTCCTCTCCCCCTCATGGTGAGGAGGCCAGAAGCTGTTCACGACCTGTCGCGAGAAGCCGTCAGCAAGGTGAAGAGCAGCGCAGGAACCGGAGTGTATACGCATACATGAGGATTCCGAGCAGCACATGAGCCTTGATCACGGCTTCGCAGTAAGATCGTGGACAGTTTCTCAGGGCGTCAGCTCGCCGCGCAGGGATTGCTGCATCAGCTCGCGGATACGCGGCGCCGGCAAGTCCTGGCTCAGCAGGAAGTGCAGCTTGGTCAGCGCCGCCTCGGCGGTCATGTCGAAGCCCGAGATGACCCCGGCCCGGGAGAGCGCGTTGCCGGTGGCATAGCCCCCCATGTTGACCTTGCCGTGCAGGCACTGGCTCAGGTTGACGATGATGACGCCCCGGGCCGAGGCCTCGGACAAGAGCGCCAGCATGGCCGGGTTCTGCGGCGCATTGCCCACCCCGAAGGAGAGCAGGATCAGCGCCCGCACCGGTTGCTGCAAGATGTTGGCGATCACCTCCGCCGAGATGCCGGGATAGAGGGTCACCACGCCGATGGGCTGGGGGGTGATGTCGTGCAGCACCAGCGGACGCTCGGACGGCACGCCCAGCTCCCCCGCTTCCAGGGAGATGGCGATGCCGGCATTGAGCAGCGGCGGGTAGTTCGGCGAATCGAAGGCATGGAAGCCGTCCGCGTGCACCTTCTTGCTGCGGTTGCCGCGATAGAGCTGATTGTTGAAGAACAGCGTCACCTCGTGGATCGGGTAGTTGGCGGCGATATAGAGCGCATTGAGCAGATTCTGCTGACCGTCCGAGCGCAGCTCGGCGAGCGGGATCTGGGAGCCGGTGATGATGACCGGCTTGTGCAGATCTTCCAGCATGAAGGAGAGCGCCGAGGCGGTGAACGACATGGTGTCGGTGCCGTGCAGGATCACGAAGCCGTCGTATTTCTCGTAGTTGTCACGAATGTCCTCGGCGATGCGCTGCCAGTCCGCCGGGGTCATGTCGGAGGAGTCGATGAGGGGAGCATATTCGTGAATGTGGTAGGACGGCATCTCGGGCCGGTGGAATTCGGGCATCCGCGCCAGGCAATCTTCCATGAAGCCCGCCATCGGCACATAGCCGTGATCGGAACGCTGCATCCCTATGGTACCGCCTGTGTAGGCGATGTAGATCGACTTCTTCACACCCTCTCCTCTCTATGGGCTGGAAACCGGCAAATCATATAGGGATCACCCGATTTCTTCACTTCCTATTCCTCTCCCAGACGGGAAAGCGGCGAGTCGTCACCCGCTGGCAAAGCGGCCGTTTCGCATCATGTCGCTCGCCTCGCTATGAGCCGGCAACGGGCGAATGAGGCAGTGAGCAACCAACCTCGTCATCGCCCATTTGTCGATGGCATCTAAGCCGTCTGGCCATCAAAGTCGACGCCCAAAAAGGAGCGTCGCCGGCAGGTTTTTTAGGGCCGGATCCGGCTTTCTTAAAAAGTGATAAATATCACAACAATGTTAAAAA
This sequence comes from Aeromonas sp. MR16, assembly GCF_022549315.1. Classification (NCBI taxonomy): domain Bacteria; kingdom Pseudomonadati; phylum Pseudomonadota; class Gammaproteobacteria; order Aeromonadales; family Aeromonadaceae; genus Aeromonas; species Aeromonas sp. MR16. The sequence continues at coordinate 11,779 of NZ_JAKZFK010000024.1, forward strand.
ACAACCATTAATCTGACAAATATGGATGGAGTTGGTATTTTTTGCTACTATCCGGCGGATTTTGATTAAATCACCTCTGGATGCCTGATGGAATCAGGCTCGTATAAACCCCATATCCACATGGGGTGGGGCCTGTCGCCCCTCCTGAAATTGGCGTCTTAGCCACACTGTTTTTCATCCCGGCTGAATCTGTGCGTCTTCATCAGCGAAGACACAGCCAATCAACATGGGAGTACCGAATGATACAACTTGATTCCTACGCCACTCTGGTCGCCGCCACTCTGGTGCTGCTGCTCGGCCGATCCCTGGTCAACCGGATCAACGTACTGCGCACTTTCAGCATCCCCAAACCGGTGGCAGGGGGCCTGCTGGTCGCCCTGGTGCTGGTGCTGCTACGTGCCAGCATGGACGTGGAACTGCGCTTCGATACCGCATTCCAGACGCCGCTGATGCTGGCCTTCTTCGCCTCCATCGGTCTTTCTGCCGATCTGGGCAGCCTCAAACGGGGCGGCAAGGCGGTATTCACCTTCCTGCTGGTGGTGACCGGCCTGCTGCTGATGCAGAACGTGCTGGGGGTGGGTCTGGCCACCCTGCTCGGCCTGGATCCGCTGATGGGACTGCTGGCCGGCTCCATTACCCTCTCCGGCGGCCACGGCACAGGCGCGGCCTGGGGCGCCATCTTCAGTGAAAAGTACGGCCTGCAATCCGCCACCGAACTGGCCATGGCCTGTGCCACCTTCGGTCTGGTGCTGGGTGGCCTGATCGGCGGCCCCGTCGCGCGTCACCTGGTGAAGAAGGTGCAGGTGCCCGGCGCCGAGCACAACCAGGACGAAGCCCCCCAGGGCTTCGAGATGCCGGAGATGGAACGCCCCATCACCACCTACAGCCTGATCGAGACGGTGGCGCTGATCGCCATCTGCCTGAAGGGAGGCGAGCTGCTCTCCCTTTACCTCAAGGGCAGCGTCTTCGAGCTGCCGGCCTTCGTCTGCGTGCTGTTCACCGGCGTCTTGCTGCGCAACATGCTGGCCCTGCTCAAGTGGCACGAGGTGAGCGATCGGGAAGTCTCCTTGCTCGGCAACGTCAGCCTGTCGCTGTTCCTCGCCATGGCCCTGATGAGCCTGAAGCTGTGGGATCTGGCGAGCCTGGCCCTGCCCATCTTCATCCTGCTGGCCGTCCAGACCATAGCGATGGCGCTCTATGCCAGCTTCGTCACCTTCAAGGTCATGGGCAGCAACTACGATGCGGCCGTGCTGGCGGCGGGCCACTGCGGCTTCGGTCTCGGGGCTACCCCGACCGCCATTGCCAACATGCAGGCCATCACCCAGCGCTTCGGCCCGTCCCACATGGCGTTCCTGGTGGTGCCCATGGTCGGTGCCTTCTTCATCGACATCATCAACGCCATGGTGATCAAGCTGTTCCTGGCGATGCCCTTCCTGTAACGCGCCGCGCCAGACCCCATATGACAGAGCCCACCTTTTGGTGGGCTCTTTGCTTGCTGGCTCCCACCGGCACGGCCCCCATGATGCAGCCCACGCCAGCGACAGCCAGGGGGCGCCCGGGGCATTGGCCAGATGGTGGACAACAAAAAACCCCGCACTCTGGTACGGGGCTTTTGCATGAGGCGCCGGGGTGGCGCCGCTTCCTGAGCCTCCCTTACAGGATAAAGGTCGAGACCTGCTGGTTCAGATTGGTGGCACGGCCCTTGAGGCCCTGCGCCTGATCCAGGTCCCGCATGGCGGCGGCGGTGATCTCGTCACTCACATCCTTGATGGCGGTGGTGTTCTGGGTGATCTCGCCGGTCACCTGGGTCTGCTCCTCGGCGGCGGTGGCGATCTGACCCGCCATGTCGGAGATGAGCGAGACCGCCTGGGTGATCTCCTCCAGCGCGGCGGCGGCGGCATCGGCGTCCTTCACGCTGTTGTCCGCCAGCCCCTGGCTGGTCTGCATCAGGCTCACCGCACGGGCCGTGGTCTGCTGCAGCGTCTCTATGGTCGCCTGGATCTCCTGGGTGGAGTCCTGAGTACGACGGGACAGTACCCGCACCTCGTCCGCCACCACCGCGAAGCCACGACCCTGTTCACCGGCACGGGCCGCCTCGATGGCCGCGTTCAGCGCCAGCAGGTTGGTCTGCTCGGCGATGCCCTGGATGGTGGAGAGGATGCCGGAGATGGCCTGGGCATGGCGGCTCAGCTCGCCGATGACGCCGGTGGCCTGACCCACTTCCTCCGCCAGGCTGTTGATGGACTGACGGGTCTGGTTGACCAGCATCTTGCCCTGCTCGCTGCTCTGGGCGGATTGCTGGGCGGCGGCGGCGGTGTTCTCGGCGTTGCCGGCGATCTCCATGGTGGCGCTCGCCATCTCGGTGACCGCGGTGGCGACCATGGTCACCTCCTGTTGCTGGCGCTGCAACTCTTCGACCGCGGCCTGGTTGGTCACCAGACTGCGCTCCGCATCGGCGTTCAGCTCGTTCGCGAGCTGGCGGATGTTGCCGATCAGCTGATGCTGGCTGCCGACGAAGCGGTTGAAGCTGTTGGCCAGCTGACCCACCTCGTCGTTGGCGTCGATCTTGATGCGCTGGGTCAGATCGCCGTTACCGTCGGCGATGCGGGCCAGAGCCTGGGAAACCTTGCCGAGCGGGCCGAGCAGCAGGCTGACCAGCCAAGAGATGGCGAGGATGCTGCCCACCAGCACCAGCAGGGCCAGGCCAAGCTGGGTCATCAGCAGGGAGGAGAGCGGCGCCTCCAGGGTGGCCTTGTCCAGCACCAGCACCAGCTCCCAGTCGGTGTCCGGGATGTCCACCGCCCACAGCAGCTTGTCGCGGCCCTCGTTGTCGAAGTAGGCCGGCACCAGGCTCTGGCTCGCCTTGCTCTGCTCGATCAGGCCGTTGGTCAGATCGTTGTCGATCTCGGTGGCTGGCTTCATCGCCTTGGCCGCGTCCTTGTACGCGATGACGGTGCCATCCTTGTGCATCATGATGGCCATGCCGTCGGCGGGCAGTTTCATCCGGGTGACATCTTCCACCAGGGAGGCGATGGAGAGATCGCCGCCGACCACCCCGCCCTGCGCGGGCTGGGCCAGGGTCACCACCATGATGTTGTAGGCCACGTCCAGATAGGGCTTGGTCACTATCAGGCCGCCCTTGCCCATGGCCTCCTGATACCAGCCGCGGGAGCGGGGATCGTAACCGTCACGGTTGATGGAGGGATCGGAGTCGTTCATCTTGCCACTGCCCTCACCGAAATAGGTGAGCTGGAAGCGGCCGGACACCTGGGCCTGTTGCAGCGCGTTGAGGGGCTCGGGGCTGGCCTTGTTGCCCAGCGCCTGGATCACGTCACGACGGGCGGAGAGCCAGTCGCTGATCCGTTCCGCCTGCTGGCTGCCGAGGCGTTGCACCTGCTCCTGGCTGCCTTGCAGCAGCAGGGACTTCTGACTGCTGTAGCTCTGCCAGGAGAGCAGCAGGATCACCAGCGACAGGGCGATCACCACAGACAACAGTATCTTCTGCTTGAGTGATAGATTGTTCATCGTATGTTCTTCTTTTGGGTCAGGAACAGGATTGCTCGGAAAGTGCGTGGCACTGTGCGTTGTTAACGGCCGGGCGGTGCCAAACTGAAGCGGGGAGTGGGGCAATCGACGATATTTTCCTCGCAAAGGGGAAAATGACGGCAGAAATTGATCACAGTAGGCGACCCGAGCCAGCCAACCCTGTTTATTCCTTCCGCAATTGGCTAGAATATCCCGTTTTTAAATCACATCGACCCCGAGAGTTTTCACGATGTTTGAAGTCAATCCTGTATTAAACAAGCTTAAGGAGCTGTCTGAGAGGACCGAGCTGCTTAGGGGGTACCTTTGACTATGACGCCAAGAAAGAGCGTCTAGAAGAGGTCAATGCCGAGCTGGAACAGCCGGATGTCTGGAATGAGCCAGAGCGCGCACAGGCGCTGGGCAAAGAGCGCGTGTCGCTCGAAAACGTGGTCAGCACCATAGATACCCTGACCCAGGGTGTCGATGATGTGGAGATGCTGGTGAGCCTGGCTGTCGAAGGGGAAGATGAAGAGACCTTCAACGAAGCCGTGGTCGAGGCCGACGGTCTCGAAGCCAAGCTGGTGGATCTCGAATTCCGCCGCATGTTCTCCGGCCAGCACGACGGTTCCGACTGCTACATCGATATCCAGTCAGGTTCCGGCGGCACCGAGGCCCAGGACTGGGCCAACATGGTGCTGCGCATGTACCTGCGCTGGGGCGATGCCCACGGCTACAAGCCGGAGCTGATCGAGCTGTCTGACGGCGACGTGGCCGGCATCAAGTCCGCCACCGTCAAGTTCACCGGCGAGTATGCGTTCGGCTGGCTGCGCACCGAGACCGGCGTGCACCGCCTGGTCCGTAAATCACCGTTTGACTCGGGTGGCCGTCGTCATACCTCGTTCTGCTCGGTGTTCGTCTACCCCGAGATCGACGATGACATCGAGATCGACATCAACCCGGCCGATCTGCGCATCGACGTCTACCGTGCCTCCGGCGCCGGTGGTCAGCACGTCAACCGGACCGAGTCCGCGGTGCGTATCACCCACATCCCGACCGGGGTGGTGGTGCAGTGCCAGAACGACCGTTCCCAGCACAAGAACAAAGATCAGTGTATGAAGCAGCTGAAGGCCAAGCTCTACGAGCTGGAAATTCAGAAGCAGAACGCTGAGAAGCAAGCCCTCGAAGAGACCAAGTCCGATATCGGCTGGGGCAGTCAGATCCGCTCTTACGTGCTCGATGATGCCCGTATCAAGGATCTGCGCACCGGCGTCGAGACCCGTAATACCCAATCGGTACTCGACGGCGACTTGGACAAGTTTATCGAAGCCAGCCTGAAATCAGGCCTGTAAACAGAGCAGCAGGAATCACCATGTCTGAACAAACCACCACTCCGGCAGTCGAGAATCAGCTCGAGCTGAACAACGAAATGCAGGAGCGTCGCTCCAAGCTGGCCGCCCTGCGCGCCCAGGGCAATCCCTTCCCCAACGACTTCCGTCGTGACAGCCTGTCCGGCGATCTGCACGCCGAGTTTGGCGACAAGAGCGCCGACGAGCTGACGGCCTTGGGTAAACGGGTGAAGATTGCCGGTCGTATCATGACCCGCCGGATCATGGGTAAGGCTTCCTTTGCGACCCTGCAGGACATGGCTGGCAAGATCCAGATCTACGTGACCCGTGACGATCTGCCGGAAGGCTTCTACAACGAGCAGTTCAAGAAGTGGGATCTGGGCGACATCGTCGGCGTGGAAGGGACCCTGTTCCGCACCAACACCGGCGAGCTCTCCGTCCACGTCTCCACCATCCGTCTGCTGACCAAGGCGCTGCGTCCGCTGCCCGAGAAGCACAAGGGTCTGACCGATCAGGAAGCGCGCTGCCGCCAGCGTTACCTGGATCTGATCGCCAACGAAGAGTCCCGCAAGACCTTCATGATCCGCACCCAGGTGGTCTCCGGCATCCGCAAGTTCTTCAACGAGAAGCGCTTCATGGAAGTGGAAACTCCCATGATGCAGGTCATCCCGGGTGGTGCCTCCGCGCGTCCGTTCGTCACTCACCACAATGCGCTGGACATCGACATGTACCTGCGTATCGCCCCCGAGCTCTATCTGAAGCGGCTGGTGGTCGGTGGTTTCGAGCGCGTGTACGAGATCAACCGCAACTTCCGTAACGAAGGCATCTCGGTGCGTCACAACCCCGAGTTCACCATGATCGAGTTCTACATGGCCTATGCCGATTACATCGATCTGATGGACCTGACCGAGGAGCTGCTGCGCACCCTGGCCCAGGACATCCTGGGTGACACCAAGATCCATTACGCCAAAGAGGGCGAAGAGGGCCTGACCATCGACTTCGGTCAGCCGTTCCAGCGCCTCACCATGGTCGAGTCCATCCTCAAGTTCAACGCGGATGTGACCCTGGACGATCTGGCCACCCTGGAGAGCGCCAAGGCCGTCGCCAAGCGTCTGCACATCGATCTGATGAAGGGCTGGGAGCTGGGCCACGTGATCACCGCCATCTTCGAAGAGACCGTGGAGCACATGCTGCTGCAACCGACCTTCATTACAGAATATCCGGCTGCCGTTTCCCCACTGGCCCGTCGCAACGACCAGAACCCGGACGTGACCGACCGCTTCGAATTCTTCATCGGTGGCCGCGAGCTGGCCAACGGCTTCTCCGAGCTGAACGATGCGGAAGACCAGGCCAAGCGCTTCCAGGATCAGGTGAACCAGAAAGAAGCCGGTGACGACGAAGCCATGTTCTACGACGCGGACTTCGTGACCGCGCTGGAGCACGGCCTGCCGCCGACTGCCGGTCAGGGCATCGGTATCGACCGTCTGGTGATGCTGTTCACCAACAGCCACACCATCCGCGACGTCATCCTGTTCCCGGCCCTGCGTCCGCAACAGAAATAAGCCCGAGGCGCAGGCCTGGCCTGCCCCTCGATGGCAACGAAACGCCCCGCATCTGCGGGGCGTTTTTTATGGACAAGAGAAACTGCCGGCGAACCGGTACATCCGGCTGGCAGCTTATGGGGCGGGCGGCAGCAGCCACTCCCCCTGCCACAGGGTCAGCGCCTGACCCGACATCCACACCCTATCCCCCTGCAACTCGAGCACCAGCTCCCCGCCCCGCGCGGAGATCTGGCGCGCCCTCAGTTGCGTCTTGCCGAGGCGCTCGGCCCAGAAGGGCACCAGGGCGCAGTGGTTGGATCCGGTGACCGGATCCTCCTCCACCCCGACCCAGGGGGCGAAGTAGCGGGAGACGAAGTCATCGTCCGTGCGGCTGGAGGGCGCCGTCACCATCAGGCCGCGACCGGGCAGCGCGCGCAGGGCGTGGAAATCCGGCTTGAGCGCCCTCACCTCCTCCTCGCTCCCCAGCTCCAGCAGGAACTTGGCGCCGGCCGCCAGGGTTTGCAGCGGCCGGCAACCGAGCGCTGCGGCGTAGGCCGGATCCAGGGTCAAGGGAGCAAGCGAGAGACGGGGGAAATCGAGCCAGATCCAGTCGCCCTCCCGCGCCGCGGTCAAGACGCCGCTGCGAGTCTCGAAGCGCAGTACCTCGTCAACTGCCGCCAGCCCGGCCTCCCAGAGGGCGTGGGCCGCCGCCAGGGTGCCGTGGCCACAGAGATCCACCTCCAGCGCCGGGGTGAACCAGCGCAGTCCATAATGCGCTTTCCCTATCGGCATGAGGAAGGCGGTCTCCGACAGGTTGAACTCGGCCGCCATGGCCTGCAGCTCGGCATCGGACCGCTCGGGCCCCAGCACCACCACGGCCGGGTTGCCACCGAAGGGGCGCTGACTGAAGGCATTGACATGAAACAGTTTGGTCGTCGACATCGGCTTATCCTGTGAGGTGGCATGAGGGATTCATTACGGCTCTTTTATACCACCATGCCCCGGCACCGGGCAGTCTGATGACTTTCTAAATTCATAAATAGCATAAAGAATAAGTTTATATTCTTTGTTGCCATTCATCAGGCCCCTTACCCTGACTAAAAATCAGACCATGGAAGACCTGTGTGATGCAATTGACAGCCCCTTTACCCAACCTGAGCCCGCTCTCCGATGAGCAGCAGCGCCAACTGAACCAGGTCCTCTCGACCCTCAACACCCAGCAACTGGCCTGGGTGAGCGGTTATCTCTACGGCCTCTCCCAGTCCACTGGCCAGGTAGCCGGCCAGCCGGTAGCCACCGCAGGCGCGGCACCCGCCGGTAGCCTGACCATCATCTACGGCTCCCAGACCGGCAACGCCAAGGGCGCGGCGGCCGCTATCCAGAAACAGGCCGAGGCTCAGGGCCTGCCGGTGACCCTGGTCTCCATGGCCGATTACAAACCCAAGCAGCTCAAGAAAGAGAGCCACCTGCTGGTGGTAGTGAGCACTTACGGGGAGGGGGAGCCGCCGGAGAGCGCGGTGGATCTGTTCGAGCAGCTCAAGAAGGGCAAGATAGGCAAGCTGGAGGGGCTCAAGTTCGCCGTGCTGGGGCTGGGCGACAGCTCCTACGAATTCTTCTGCCAGACCGGCAAGGACTTCGACGACTTCCTGGCAAAGGCGGGCGCCGAGCGCCTTCATGAACTCGCCAGCCTGGATGTGGACTACCAGGCGGCCGCCAAGGCCTGGGGCGAGCAGGCGGTCAATGCCGCCGCCACGACCCTCTCTGCCGGCACGGCAACCGCCAGTGTGGCCGGTGCGGTACAAAGTGCCGTCGGTCACAGCCAGTATCACAAGGAGAATCCCTTCCCGGCGCGGTTGTCGGTCAATCAGAAGATCACCGGCCGCGATTCCACCAAGGACATCCGCCATATCGAGATCAACCTTGAGGAATCCGGCATCCAGTATCAACCCGGCGACGCCCTCGGCATCTGGTTCGACAACGATGCCAGTCTGGTGGGCGAGGTGCTGGCTCTGACCGAGCTGCGCGGTGATGAAGTCACCTCCAAGGGCCCCCTGCGCGAAGCCCTGACCCGTCACTTCGAGCTGACCCGACTGCACGGCGGCTTTATCACAGGCCTGGCCGACATCTCTGGCAACGCCGCCCTGAAGGACCTGGCGGGGGACAAGGCCCAGGTCAATGCCCTGGTCGCTGCGGCCCAGGTGGTGGATGTATTGAAACGCTTCCCGGCCAAGCTCAGCGCCGAGCAGCTGGTCAGCCTGCTGCGCCCGTTGACCCCCCGCCTCTACTCCATCGCCTCCGCCCAGAGCGAGGTGGAAGAGGAAGTTCACCTGACCGTGGGGGTGGTGCGCCATCCCCAGGCCGATGGCACCCTGCGCTCGGGCGGCGCCTCCTCCTATCTGGCGGACAGGTTGCCGGAAGAGGCCGAAGTGCGGGTGTTCGTGGAGCACAACGACAACTTCCGCCTGCCGACGAGCCCGGATACCCCCGTCATCATGGTGGGCCCCGGCACCGGCATAGCGCCGTTCCGCGCCTTCCTGCAGGAGCGGGAAACCACAGGGGCAGAGGGCAAGAACTGGCTGTTCTTCGGCAACCCCCACTTCACCCAGGACTTCCTCTATCAGGTGGAGTGGCAGCGCTATGTGAAATCCGGCCTGCTGTCGAAAATTTCCCTGGCCTTCAGCCGGGATCAGGGCCACAAGATCTATGTGCAGGACAGACTGCGCGAGGCGGGCCTCGAGCTCTACCAGTGGCTGGAGGCCGGCGCCCACTTCTACGTCTGTGGCGATGCCAACCACATGGCGAAAGATGTGCAGCAGGCCCTGCTGGAGGTGATTGCCGAACATGGTCACAAGAGCCATGAGGAAGCAGAAGAGTATCTGAGCGAATTGCGTCGTGCCAAACGTTATCAAAGGGATGTCTATTGATGAGCAAGCAAACAATCTCGAAGCAAGAAGCAGGACCGGTTGAAGGGCCATTGTCCGACAACGAGCGCCTCAAGCGTGAAAGCAACTTCCTGCGCGGCACCATAGAGAAGGATCTTCAGGACCCGCTCACCGGCGGCTTCAACGGTGACAACTTCCAGCTGATCCGCTTCCACGGCATGTATCAGCAGGATGACAGAGACATCCGCGCCGAGCGCACCGCCCAGAAGCTGGAGCCGCTGCACAACGTCATGCTGCGGGCTCGCCTGCCCGGCGGCATCATCACCCCGGCCCAGTGGCAGGTGATCGACAAGTTTGCCGAGGAGCACAGCCTGTACGGCAGCATCCGCCTCACCACCCGTCAGACCTTCCAGTTCCACGGTGTCTTGAAGCGCGACATCAAGCTGATGCACCAGACCCTGAACAGCACCGGTATCGATTCCATCGCCACCGCCGGCGACGTGAACCGCAACGTGCTCTGCACCAGCAACCCGGTGGAGTCCGAACTGCACCAGGAGGCCTACGAGTGGGCCAAGAAGATCTCCGAGCACCTGCTGCCCAAGACCCGCGCCTACGTGGAGATCTGGCTGGACGGTGAGAAGCTCGGCGAGGATGAGGAGCCCATCCTGGGATCCAACTACCTGCCGCGCAAGTTCAAGACGACCGTGGTGATCCCGCCCCACAACGACGTGGACATCCACGCCAACGATCTGAACTTCGTGGCCATCAGCGATCACGGCAAGCTGGTGGGCTTCAACGTGCTGGTGGGCGGGGGTCTTGCCATGACCCACGGCGACACCAGCACCTACCCGCGCAAGGCGAGTGACTTCGGTTTCATCCCGCTCTCCCACGTGCTGGAGGTGGCAGCCGCCGTGGTCAGTACCCAGCGCGACTGGGGCAACCGGGTCAGCCGCAAGAACGCCAAGACCAAATACACTCTGGAGCGGGTCGGCGTCGAGGCCTTCAAGGCCGAGGTGGAGAGCCGCGCCGGTATCGCTTTCGAACCGGTGCGTCCCTATGAGTTCACCAGCCGCGGCGATCGTTTCGGTTGGGTCGAGGGGATCGATGGCAAGCACCACCTGACCCTGTTCATCGAGAATGGTCGCCTGCTGGACTTCCCGGGCAAGCCCCTCAAGACCGGCATGCTGGAGATCGCCAAGATCCACCAGGGGGATTTTCGTCTCACCGCCAACCAGAACCTCATCATCGCCGGGGTGCCCGCCGGCGAGAAGGCGCGCATCGAAGCCCTGGCGCGCCAGTATGGTCTGCTGGATGACGGCGTGAGCGAGCAGCGCAAGCAATCCATGGCCTGCGTGGCCCTGCCCACCTGCCCGCTGGCGATGGCAGAAGCCGAGCGCATGCTGCCGGCCTTCGTCACCGACATCGAAGCCTTGCTGGCCAAACACGCCCTGGCCCAGGACGCCATCATCTTCCGGGTCACCGGCTGCCCCAACGGCTGTGGCCGCGCCATGCTGGCGGAGGTGGGGCTGGTGGGCAAGGCCCCCGGTCGCTACAACCTGCACCTGGGTGGCAACCTGGAGGGGACCCGGATCCCGCGCCTCTATCAGGAGAACATCACAGAGCCGCAGATCCTGGCCGAGCTCGACACCTTGATCGGCCGCTGGGCCAAGGAGCGCAACGGGGCCGAGTGCTTCGGTGACTTCGTGATCCGCGCAGGGGTGGTGGCCCCGGTCATCGACTCCGCGAGGGACTTCTATGCAGCCTGAACAGACCGATGGCGGGCTGCCTGAGCTGACCGTCGACGGGCGGCTCGATCTGCAGGCGCTCCTGGCCCTCGGCCGGGAGCAGCAGACCGAGGCGCTGGCCCCTATCAATCAGGCGCTGGAAGCCATGAGCGCCCCGGAGCGGGTGCGCTGGGCGCTGGCTAACCTGCCGGGAGAACACGTGCTGTCGTCCAGCTTTGGTATCCAGGCCGCGCTGATGCTGCACCTGGTGAGCCGCGAGCGGGCCGAGGTGCCCGTGGTGCTGACCGATACCGGTTATCTGTTCCCCGAGACCTATCACTTCATCGACGAGCTGACCGATCGCCTCGCACTGAACCTGCGGGTCTACCGGGCCGAGCACTCCCCCGCCTGGCAGGAGGCGCGCTTCGGCAAGCTGTGGGAGCAGGGAGTGGAGGGGATCACCCGCTACAACCAGCTCAACAAGGTGGAGCCCATGGACAGGGCCCTGCGGGAGCTCGGCGCCCGGACCTGGTTCTCCGGCCTGCGCCGGGAGCAGTCCGGCAGCCGGGGCCAGCTGCCGGTGCTGGCCATCGCCCGCGGCCGCTTCAAGTTCCTGCCGGTCATCGACTGGAGCAACAAGGACGTCTTCTACTACCTCAAGGAGTTCGACCTGCCCTACCACCCCCTGTGGGAGCAGGGCTATCTGTCGGTCGGCGACGTGCACACCACCGCCAAGTGGGAGCCGGGCATGAGCGAGGAGCAGACCCGCTTCTTCGGCCTCAAGCGCGAGTGCGGCCTGCACGAGGAGAGCGGCGAACAAGGCGGCTCCGATCGCTGATCCCGCCCGCCATCGCACGGCCCGAGAATAAGACAACGCCCGGCAACTGCCGGGCGTTTTGTTTGCTGTTTCGTTTGCTGAAGACCAGCGGGCCGAGGTGTACAGAGGGTACCCCTTGCCCGCCGGCTCGGCCTACTGCGCGGCGGCGCGGGCCTGGGTCAGCCAGTCTTCGACCTGGGCCTGGTGCCCCTTGAGCCAGGCATCCGCATGACGCTCCACATCCGCCGGCTTGTTCTGCCCCTTGTTCATCAGGCCGTTCTGGATGTTGATGTCGTTCAGCGGCAGCTTGACGATGCTGAACAGCTTGGCGGCCGCCGGGTTGGCATCGGTGAAGGCCTTGTTGGCGACTATGTGCATGGTGTTGACGGCAAAGCCGTAGTTCTTGCCATTCGGCAAGCGGGTCTGGTCCGCCCCCCTGGCATCGGCCGGCACCTCCAGCCACACCACGTCCCGCCCCGGCACCAGCTCGCTGCTGAGCCAGTAAGGGGTCCAGGTGTAATAGAGCACCGGCTTGCCGCTCTGGTAGCGGGCCAGGGTATCGGCGACCAGGGCCGCGTAGTTGCCCTGCTTGTGGCTGACGGTCGGGGTCAGGCCGAACTCGTCGAGATGCTGGTTGATCGCCCCTTCGCAGCCCCAGCCCGGGTTGCAGCCCACCAGATCGGCCTTGCCGTCGCCGTCGCCGTCAAACAGCGCCGCCAGCTTGGGATCCTTGAGCTGGCCCAGGTTGGTGATGCCGTATTGAGTCGCGGTCTGCTTGTCGATGAGATAACCCTGGGCGGCACCGGCCACATAGGTCCCCTGACGGAAGAACACCTTGTCGCCCCCCGCCTGTTCGTACTTGTCGTCCTGCAGCGGGATCCAGTTAAAGGCCAGGAAGGTGCCATCCCCCTGCGCCACCGAGGCGTAGGCCACGTTGTAATCCACCTCCTGCGCCGGCTGTACCTCATAACCCAGCCGCGTCATCAGCTTGCTGACCAGCAGGCTCTGGAACGCCTCCTCCGGCAAGGAGCTCTGCAGGGGCTGCACCTTGACCCCCTCCCCCGGCAACGCTGTGCTGGCCATAGCGAGGGAACTCAGCAGCAGGGCGCTCAGGGTCAATCCTTTGGTGATCTGTTTCATGCATTTACTCCTTTGTAATCGAGGGATTTGCCGCGGCCGCACAGGCGCAGCAGCAGAGCGACGGGGCCGCGCTGATACCAGCGGCCGACCCGGCTGCGGTCCGGCTGCCCCATCGCCTGGGTCAGTCGGTCGAGGACTATGGCCAGCAGCACTATGCCGAGGCCGCCGATGGAGGCGAGCCCCATGTCGAGGCGGCCTATGCCGCGCAGCACCATCTGCCCCAGACCCCCGACCGCTATCATGGAGGCGATCACCACCATGGAGAGCGCCAGCATCAGGGTCTGGTTGACCCCGGCCATGATGGTGGGCATGGCGAGCGGCAGCTGTACCTTGAACAGCAGCTGGGAGGGGCTGGCACCGAACGAGTGGGCCGCCTCCACCAGATCGGCGGGCACCTGGCGGATGCCCAGCATGGTGAGACGGATCATCGGCGGCAGGGCGAAGATGACGGTCACCACCACCCCGGGCACGTTGCCTATGCCAAACAGCATGACGATGGGGATGAGGTAGACGAAGGCCGGGGTGGTCTGCATGGCATCCAGCAGCGGCCGGGTCCAGGTGGAGAGCCGCTCGCTACGGGCCAGCAAAATGCCGACCGGCAAGCCTATCAACACGCAGAAGAAGAGGGAGGTCAGCACCAGGGACAGGGTCACCATGGCATCGGACCAGGCGCCGATAAGGCCAATCATCACCAGAGAAACGAGGGTGCCGAGCGCCATGCGGCCGCCCACCAGCTGCCAGGCGATCAGGGTCAAGAGCCCCATCATCAGGGTGGAAGGCACCGTCTGCAGCAGCTGGGTCATGGCCCCCAGGGCCAGCTCCACCGGCGCGCGGACCAGCTGGAACAAGGGCCGCAGGTTCTCCACCAGCCAGCCGATGCCCCCTTCTACCCAGGTATCCAGCGGCACCAGGGCCTGCTGGAAGGGATCCAGCCAGTCGACGGCGGCACTGTTATCGACGACTGCGATCTGGTTCTGCCAGTCTGCCGCCTCTGTGGCCGTACTGCCCCAGGGATCCTCGGCAGTGGTGGTGGTCGCAGTGCCCCAGGGATCGGCCTGCGCCTCGTCGGCCCGGGCGGGGCAGCTCGCCAATAACAACAGTGCCAGCAAGCCGGCCAGCAGACGGTGAGGGATCAAATTCATAGCGGGGTACTCCTGTCCAGGGTGTTCAGCAGGTTGGCCTTGGAGATAAGCCCAAGGTAGGTGCCATCCTGCTCGACCACGGGCACCTGACAGGGTGCGGCGGCCACCTGGCTGATGAGTTCGTTGAGGGAGGTGTCGGCCAGGATGGGCTGGATATCGGCCAGCAGCGCCTGCTCCAGGCTCCCCCTGTCACGCACCGCCTGACTCAGCGACTCGACCGAGACGACCCCAATGAAGTGGCGGCTGCGATCCACCACGTAGCCGTACTCCCGCTCCAGCTCCTTGAGCTGGCGCAGGGCGTTGCCCGGCCCGTCGGTGGTGTGTTTCTTGATGAGCGGCGTCTGCTTGCGACTGGCCACATCCCGGGCGCTGAACACGTTGGCGAGATCCACCCCGCGAAAGAAGGCGCGCACATAGTCGTTGGCGGGCTGGTTCAGGATCTCGTCCGGGGTGCCGACCTGCACCACCTGGCCATCCTGCATGATGGCGATGCGATCGCCGATGCGCATCGCCTCGTCCAGATCGTGGGAGATGAAGACGATGGTGCGCTGCTGGCTGGCCTGCAGCTTGAGCAGCTCGTCCTGCATCTCGGTGCGGATCAGCGGATCCAGCGCGGAGAAGGCCTCGTCCATCAGCAGGATGTCGGGGTCGTTGGCCAGCGCCCTGGCCAGGCCGACCCGCTGCTTCATGCCGCCGGAGAGGGCATCGGGGTAGGCGTCAATCCACTGCCCCAGGCCCACCTGATGCAGCGCCTGACGGGCACTCTGCTGGCGCTCCGCCAGCGGCACCCCGGCCAGCTCCAAGCCGAAGGCGGTATTTTCCAGCACGCTCAGGTGGGGCATCAGGGCGAAGGACTGAAACACCATGCTGATCTTCTTGCGCCGCACCTGGCGCAGCTCGCTGTCCGAGATGGCGGCGATGTCCTCACCGTCGATCAGCACCTGACCACGGGTCGGCTCGATGAGGCGGTTGAAGAGCCGCACCAGAGTGGACTTGCCCGAGCCTGACAGGCCCATCACCACAAAGATCTCCCCCTCGTGGATGGCCAGATCGACCCCCTGCACCCCCAGGGTCTGTCCTGTCCTGTGCAGGATGCTGGCGCGGTCGTGGCCTTTTGCCAGCAATTTGAAGGCCTTTTCCGGATGTTCTCCGAAGATTTTATAGAGTGATTTGACTTCGAGTTTGACTGTCATATTGTCCTTTTTTTATGGCCGGCATATTGCTGTTCCTGCTGCCGAACGCGAACCAATTACTTTCAACACTAAGTAATTTCAGGTCTAAACAAAAGAACCATAAGAGTCTCAATAAAATGCAATGTCTATAATGCATTGATTTTAAAGCATTCTTTTTTAGACAAAAAATTCAACAAAACACCGAAAATGACCGCATAAAGGTCAAATTATCGATTTTAAATTCAATTGATTAGCCATATATATGGAAGATTCTGGCGGCAAAAGTGCAGGAAATCACGATCTGGTGAGCCAGGGCATCTGGCGTTTGCACGCTCACAAAAATGATTACACAGCTAACCATTTTAATGCGATAAAAAGAGGGGGATTCGGGAAGGTGCTTGGCGAAGCCAAGGTCGCTGCCACCCGGCCTGGACATTGGCAAAAAAAAGCCCCTCGCAACGGGAGGGGCCTGCTTGGTGCGAGTGGACTAGCGTCGCTGCCAGGTCTCGAAACGGTAGGGGTGCGGGTTCTTCTCGTCCGCCGGGTGCGCCTCGCGCTCTAGGCACAGCCACTCCCCCTCGTCGAAGGCGGGGAAACGGGTGTCCCCCGGGACCGCCAGCTCGATCCGGGTCAGGTAGAGGCGATCCGCCCTCGGCAGCAGCTGGCCATAGAGATGGCCGCCGCCGATCACCATCAGCTCATCCACCGCCTCGCCGCTCGCCAGCAGCGCCAGCGCGGCCTCGACCGAATCGACCACCTCCACCCCCTCGACCCGGTAATCGGGGTTGCGGCTGATCACCAGGTTGCGGCGCCCGGGCAGCGGCCGACCGATGGACTCGAAGGTCTTGCGCCCCATCAGCACCGGCTTGCCGAGCGTGACCCGCTTGAAGTGGGCCAGATCGGCGGGCAGATGCCAGGGCATCTGGTTGTCCAGCCCGATTACGCGATCCTGCGCCATGGCGGCAATCATGGAAATTTGCATGGGTTCAGCCTCTTGCAGCCTGTCTCAGACAATGGGCCGGTTACGGTACACGACCAGGGAGGGGATCGCCAAACCGAAACTGAGCGCCCCCACGATAAACAGCACCTTGAGGCCATTGGTCACCGCATGATGGATAAGCTCGGTCGTCACCCCCGAGATGTTGAGCTCCACCACGGCGATCATGGTCTTGAACGCATAGACACCCGGGATCATGGGGATGATGGAGGCGACGCTGAACACCGGCCGGGGGGCCAGCAGACGCTGCGACCAGTAGACGCAGACAAAGCCGACCGTGGTGGACGCCGCCAGGGTGGCCCACTCGATGGGCATGCCGTAATGGATCAGCAGGGTGCGCAGGCTGTGGGCCAGGGCACCGCCCATGGCGCAATACTTCAGCATGCGCGGCGGCACGTTGAACAGCATGGCGAAACCCACCGCCGGAATGGCCGACCAGAACGCATCCCTAGCCAGCAGCAGGAGCAGATCCATCATGGTGTTTCCCCCAGCCGAACCGGCAACTGCTGGCGGCGGATAAGCGCTGCACCTAGGGGGAATGGCCCTGGCCCGCAGGCCCTTTCATTTCGCCTCATATCGAGTCCCACCACAGCTTCCAGCCCCAGATCCCGGTGACCGACATGGCCAGCACTATACCGATGACGGCGCTGACGGTGAGCAGGGTCGCCGTGCCCCAGCGGGCCAGCCCCAGATTGAAGTAGCCCTTCACCATGTCGGACACGGCGTTGATGAGCGGGAAGCCCGGCACCAGCAACAGCACGCTGGCCGCCATGGTGAGATAGGGTTGGTCTCCCCACTGGAAGTAGGTGGCGCTGGAGGCGATCAGGGTGGCGACAAACCCGGTCACGGCGAAGTTGATGAGCGGGCTGTGATGATGGCGGGCCATCAGCTGGCGCACCCGCATCGCCACCGCAGAGGCGACGAAGGTCACCAGGAAGATGGGCCAGTCGCCGCCGAACAGCAGGCTGAAGGCACCGCAGGAGAGCCCCACCATGGGCACCACCAGCCAGGGGTGATAGTGGAATGGCACTATGCCGTCGAGCCGCTGGCGTACCTCCCGCACCCCGACAAGCTCCTTCTCCGCCAGGATGCAGAGGCGCTGAACCTCGCACACCACCTGCATGTTGATGCCCTGATCCCGCACCCGGCGGGTGGTGGTGACGCAGTTGCCCTGATAGAGGCTGGTCAGCACTATGGCGCTGGCGGAGATCGCCATCTCGACGCTCTCCAGCCCCAGTGCCAACCCGAGCCGGACCGTGGTCTGCTCTATGATGCGCCCCTCGGCCCCATGTTGGGCCAGCAGTTGGCCCACCTTGACGATGATCCGGGTGATCTCTGTCTGTTGTTCCGGTGACAGCACCCTTCTTGGCGTGATACTTCTCATAATCCCTTAGAGTCGTAGCAAAATAAAAGGTATCGGTATATTACCCCAATCATTAATTACCTTCATCTGGAACGGACGCTCGGCCCAATTAAGGCATTAATAAATCAGCCAGCACGGATTATTTGCAGCAAATAAAAAACAAGCCACCACATTGATTAACAACATGATGACTTGCTCTGAAAAAAACGCTGAAAATAGTGAGTAAATATCAATAAATTATTTATCTCTACGATGTTCGGAGAGCCGAACAATATTATTTCCCGACAACATATTGCCGCCCCCAAATGGCGGCTCGTCATTAAGATGATTGAGCTGACTGCGCATGGTGAAGAAGGACTCGTGCATCATGTTGGCGATCCGGATGCAGCTGTCCAGATTGTTCTTGGCCAGCCGACGCTGACAGTCGATGCGAAATTGCAGGCCCCGCAGGCGCCGCTGCCGATCGGGCCCCACCTGCTCGATCAGGGCATCTATCTGCTGGTGCAGCAGCTCATCGAGCCGTTCCGGTTCGGCAAGGGCCCAGTGTTTCAGGGTATCGAAATCAGGCAGCTCCATATGCCCTCCTGGCCAGAGGCCTCATGTGTGACACTTCATGACTACGTTCAGCACATAATTTCACCGTCCGTAATGAAGGTTATATAAGATGGCGGCGGATCTGGTTCAGTCAGTACGCGTCACTGGAGTCCGGTTTTGAAGAAATGGCGGGATACTGCGGGGGAGTTAAAGATTTATTCTTTATGGATCATATGATTATCAACGGAGCATCGACGCTACTTTTTTTATAAATTTTATCGGCCCATATCATGGGCTTTATTCCCAAACCATCGACAAACGCAGGATTGTTTTCGTTCGAACCAGATTATCCTGTACACCTTGGCAAGGCTCGCCGTGGTTTAACATATCTCACTGATTATGTTATTTTATTTGCCACTTTCCCGAGCGATAAAGAGCACAGCATGAGCAAGGCAAGAATCGGCATCGTCACCGTCAGCGATCGCGCCAGTGCAGGCATCTATGAAGACCTGTCCGGCAAGGCCATCATCGACACCCTGAGCACCTACCTGACCTCGGAGTGGGAGCCCGTCTACCGGCTCATCCCGGATGAGCAGGCGCAGATCGAAGCCACCCTGATCCAGCTGGCCGATGAGGAAGGTTGCAGCCTCATCGTCACCACGGGCGGCACAGGCCCCGCCAAACGGGACGTGACGCCGGAAGCCACTGAGGTGGTCTGCGATCGCATGATGCCGGGCTTTGGCGAGCTGATGCGGGCGGAATCCCTCAAGTTCGTGCCCACCGCCATCCTCTCCCGCCAGACCGCTGGCCTGCGGGGCAGCAGCCTCATCGTCAACCTGCCGGGCAAGCCCAAGTCGATCCGCGAGTGCCTGGATGCGGTCTTCCCCGCCATTCCGTACTGCATCGATCTGATGGACGGCCCCTACCTCGAGTGCGACGAGAGCGTCATCAAGCCATTTCGTCCCAAGAAATAAGAAAATGGACGGGATGAACCCGTCCATTTTTTATTGACAACAACTCGCTTTGATCCCGGCCTTGTTCCTCGTGAATGGTCCTCTATTCCGATCCGCTTAATGGCGACCCGGATATCAAAACCCTGCCGGTCGGCTGTCACATCGCCTATTAGTTCCCGACTGAAATAGCTCCTCTTGCCAGCTGATTCTATGGTGCAGACACGAGATCAGGGCCTGGCACGCCGTGCCTAATTACCCCACATCGCCATCAATTGGGATTCCATGGCCTCCTCCTGCTCGTCCGGCAGGCTGGCGAAGAAGTCTAGCCCGGTCTGCTCCTCCACCGCATCCACCGTCACTATGTAATCCGCCAACTTGCTGGATGGAATATTTTGTTGCGGCAAGATGAAGGCGATGGCCTCCTGGTTCGCCACGTCCATCACCACCCGGTAATAAGCGTGGGGCACTGTCACACCGTTACCGATAGACGCGTCGGAGTTGGTGAAGATGGGGCCTGTGATCACATAGACATCCTGATAGGCGACGGCCCACTGGCGGGTCTTCTCCTCCAGGATGCGCCAGGCGCCCTGATTCAGAGCCGGCAGTTGCGGGGTCATGTTGGTCAGCAGGAAGCTCTGCTTCATGGTGGTGGCGCTGGTGCGCATGTCCGCCGCCGGCGCCTGATGACCGCGGTCATAGCCGGAGCCCTTGTAGTCCGCCAGGGTGGCACGGAACTGCACCGGCACCTCCTTGTCTTCGGCGAAGGCATCCTTGCGCGGTACCTGGCCCTGGGCGCTGGCCACCGTCATCCGGTAGGAGACCCAGTCAGAGACCTTGGTGTCATAGTTGTAGCCGGCTGCATAGCCTTCCCGGCACAGCAGCTGGCTGGATTGGCTGGGCACCCCGAGGGTGACGTGGTCCCTGCACTGAAAACCCGCAGCCAGGGTCGGGAACGTGGTGAGAGTGAATCCGATAGCCAGAACTAATTTATTGATATTGTTCATTATTATGCCACTCCTTGTGTTAGGCGGAGTGATTTGACACCAGGTCTGACGAGTTAGGCAATTGCGCGAATAAGGAGCTTTTTGGAAACGTGAAGGAGGCGACAATCTGGCCAAAATCCTGCGGCCAGGTGGGGGATTGTCATCGCGATGTCATTGTGCTGAACATGGCATTTTTTCCATTTAATCAAACAGATGTAGGCATAAAAAGCGGGGCGACTGCCCCGCTCTGCGGCCCCGCCGATCAGCTCTTGACCTGGGGTCTCGGGGTATCGGCCTGGGACGGTGGCAGTATGGGCAGCACTATCTGCGGCTGCTCGCCTGTCAAACTCTTGAGGAAGGCGGTCATGTCTTGTGCCTCCTGCTCGCTCAGGCGCTGCCCCAGCTGGATGTCTGCCATGATCTGCACCGCCTCCTTCAGATCCCAGACGGCCCCGTCGTGGAAGTAGGGAGAGGTCAGCTCGATGTTGCGCAGGGTCGGTACCTTGAACCAGCCGATGAGCTGCTTCTCGCCGGTCACCCCGCCCCGCCCCAGGGCCGGGTTGCTGGTCTCGTAATGCTTGACCAGCCCCATCTTCTGATAGGAGTTGCCGCCGATGGCGACCCCGTTGTGGCAGGCGGTGCAGCCCTTCTCCTTGAACAGCTGATAACCGGTCAGCTGCTGCGCCGTCAGTGCCTTGCCATCCCCCTTCAGCCAGCGATCGAAGGGGGCATTGGGGGTAACCAGCGTCTCCTCGAAGGCGGCAATGGCGTCGGTCACCTCGTCGATGCCAAAGTCCGGTTTGCCGTAGATAGCGTCGAAACGGGCGCGGTACTCGGGCAGGGTGTGCAGGGTCTCCACCGCCAGCTTGTGGGTGAAGGCCATCTCCAGCGGGTTGGCGATGGGGCCGGCCGCCTGCTCCTTCAGATCCTTGGCGCGACCGTCCCAGAACTGCACGAAGTTGAGGCTGGAGTTGAGCACGGTCGGTGAATTGATCGGCCCCTCCTGCCATTTGTGGCCGAGGGAGCTGACCTGATTGTCCACTCCGCCGGTCGCCAGGTTATGGCAGGAGTTGCACGAGATGGCGTTGGACTTGGAGAGCCTCGGCTCGAAGAACAGCATCTTGCCCAGCTCGACTTTTGCCGGCTCGCCCACCTTGACGGCTTCCACCGGTTGTACCGGCTCGCTTGCCCACCCCAGTCCGGGCAAGGATAACGCCAGCAGCAGATAATATTTATTCATTATTCTCTCTCCCTTGAGTCTGCAAATGATCGCAGTCCCAGCCTGACGGAGAAATACCGGGCATTATTTGTCCAGGATCAAGAGGGAAACTCAAAAAACATAATAAAAACAATGACTTTAATTTTCACGGACGGAATGGGGGCGGGGCCTTGCGGGGAAAAAACAACTGAATTCTGATGCGTGAATTATGAACAGACGGGACCAAAACAACAGCCAATTAACTAGATTGGGGCCATTGAATAAAGCGATTATTAAATATTCAATGCCCGCTCCTCATTATTAGCATGTATATAAAATATATCATTCAATAATGTGCAACGGGTTCACCGAATATCGCTATAAATAACGCAAAGAGTTGCGGCGTTATCAATGAAAAAGAGGGCCTGGTGGCCCTCTTTTATCGCTTAGCACGCCCTCACAGGCTGGCGGCGATACGCGCCCCCAGAGCGGCGTTGTTCAGCACCAGCTGAATGTTGGCCGCCAGGGAGTTGCCACCGGTCAGCTCGCACACCCGCGCCAGCAGGAAAGGCGTAGACTCCTTGCCCTTGACGCCCTGCTCTTCGGCTTCCTGCAGCGCCTGCTTGATGGCCGCGTCTATGTCGGCCTTGGGCATGGCAAACTCGGTCGGGATTGGGTTGGTGACCACGGCGCCACCGGCCAGTCCCAGCTCCCACTTGAGGCGCAGCGCCTCGGCAATGGCCGCCGGGGTGTCGAGGCGGTAATCCACCTTGAAGCCGCTCTCGCGGGTGTAGAAGGCGGGCAGCTCCTCGGTCTGGTAGCCGATGACCGGCACGCCCTGAGTCTCCAGATACTCCAGGGTCAGGCCGATATCGAGGATGGACTTGGCGCCGGCGCAGACCACGGCCACCGGGGTCTGGGCGAACTCCTGCAGATCCGCCGAGATGTCGAAGGTCTCCTGGGCGCCGCGATGCACGCCGCCGATGCCGCCGGTGGCGAACACCCGGATCCCGGCCATGGCGGCAATGATCATGGTGGATGCGACCGTGGTCGCCCCCAGCCCCTTGTTCGCCAGCACGAAGGGAATGTCACGTCGGCTGCACTTGGTGGCGGCATGGCCAGCCTTGCCCAGCGCCTCCAGCGCCCCCGCATCCAGACCCACCTTGAGGCGGCCATCCAAGATGGCGATGGTGGCCGGCACGGCGCCGTTGTCGCGCACCACCTGCTCCACCTGGCGCGCCGTCTCCACGTTCTGCGGATAGGGCATGCCGTGGGAGATGATGGTGGACTCCAGGGCAACGACAGGTTTGCCGGCGGCCAGGGCCGCGGCCACTTCTGGTTGGATATCGAGATAAGCGTTCAACATGGGTACTCCTCCAGCATGCGTTCAACGGCGGCCTTGGATAGGCCGGAAAAGACGGTATCGGAACAATTGACGGTGAGGGCGGCGCAGCCGAGCGCGAAACGGGTGGTCTCGGCCACGTCCTTCTCCTGTAACCAGGCATGGGCCAGCCCTGCCATGAAGGCATCGCCACCGCCGGTCACATTGATGACGGGGCTGCCGAGCACGGGAAGATGGCCCTGGCGCTCCCCGTCGCTATAGAAGATCCCCTGCTCCCCCAAGCTCAGGAACAACCGCTGCACCCCGGCGCGGTGGAACCAGGCCGCCGCCATGGTCCAGGTATCGGGACCGGCGATGCGGAAGCCGCACAGCTGCTCGGCCTCGCTGCGATTGGGTTTGAGGGTGTGGATCCGGTGCAACCAGGGGCGGATCTTCTCCACCTTGGCCACCGAGACGGTGTCGACGAAGATGATGTGCTCCCCCTGGCGCTCGAACAGCCAGTCGAGGGTGTGGGTCGCGAGGTTGGTGTCGAGCACCCAGAGGCTGGCCGCCCCGAGGAAGCCGCTGAGCGGGGTGAGCCTGGCCGGGGTGAGTTCGTCGATGATCCCCATGTCGTTGACGGCGCAGCTCATCTCGCCGCTGCCATCGTGCAGGCTGAGGTAACAGGAGGTCGCCTTGCCATCCAACATCAGCACCTGGCGCACATCGACGCCGGCGCGCTGGGTCACGTCCAGCAGGTGATGACCATATTGATCGTTGCCCACCGCGCTCAACAGCCGGGTATCGGTGCCGAGCCGTGCCAGGTTCTCGGCTATGTTGCGCCCCACCCCGCCGGCGGAGGTCCGCACCTGGCCCGGGTTGGAATCACCGATGCGCAGGTTATCGTGGCTGGCGCCGCAGATATCCATGTTGGCACCGCCGATCACCACGGCGTAGGGCCCTTCCCGCAGCACATAGCCCCGTCCCTGCACATAGCCCTGGCGCATCAGGCTGGAGATATGGCTCGCCAGCGCCGAGCGGCTGATCCCGAGGCGATCCGCCAGCTCCTGCTGGGCAATCATGGGATCCTGGCGCAGCAGGGCGAGGATCTCTTGTTCACGCTCCGTCATAGACAAACATCCAGTTGTAAACGTTTGTCTATTATTGTCCAAAAACGTTTTCCCGCCATCGCCACATACAAAAAATGTCGGATCGCGCACAAAAAATCACCGGACATTGCCCGGCAATAAAAATGGTTTTCAGACGATTCCATTCAGCCCAGTAATCCCCGGATCTCGTCATCGCTCGGCATCAGGGGCAGTGGGTCAGGTGATGGCGCTGCTGGCGACTGAGGGCGACCTGCTCGCACGATCGGCTCATGAGCAAGGGTAGCCATGGGCAAACTGTGCTGCGGGGGTATAATGCGGCCACCACAGAGGAGAGCGAGATGAAAGAGTCAGACCACGAATGCCTGCTGCAACACGAAGAAGGGTTGGAACGAAGCGATGACGCCAGCTATTGCGGCATCGGGCTGGTCAATCCCAAGTCCCCGGAGAACGTGGGGGCCGTGATGCGGGCCGCCGGCTGCTACGGGGCGGACGAGGTCTACTACACCGGCAGTCGCTTCGAGCTGGCGCGCCGCTTCGCCACCGACACCAAGCAGATGGTGGAGAAGATCCCCCTGCTCGGGGTGGACGATCTGCTGGCGTTCGTGCCCCCGGGTTGCACCCCTGTGCTGGTGGATCTCATCGAGGGGGCCACCTCGCTGCCGGACTATGTACACCCGGAGCGCGCCTTCTACATCTTCGGCCCCGAGGATGGCACCCTGGATCCCGCCCGCTTCGCGGCGGTGAAGGCGGTGATCTACGTGCCGACCAAGGGGTGCATGAATCTCGCCGCCTCGGTCAACGTGATCCTCTACGATCGGCTGGCCAAGCGGCTGCGAGGCTAATAGGAAGTGATCTACGTGTCCATACCCATGGGATGCATGAATCTCGCCGCCTCGGTCAACGTGATCCTCTACGATCGGCTGGCCAAGCGGCTGCGAGGCTAATAGGAAGTGATCTACGTATCCATACCCAAGGGGTGCATGAATCTCGCCGCCTCGGTCAACGTGATCCTCTACGATCGGCTGGCCAAGCGGCTGCGAGGCTAATAGGGAGTGATCTACGTATCCATACCCAAGGGGTGCATGAATCTCGCCGCCTCGGTCAATGTGATCCTCTACGATCGGCTGGCCAAGCGGCTGCGAGGCTAATAGGAAGTGATCTACGTATCCATACCCAAGAGGTGCATGAATCTCGCCGCCTCGGTCAATGTGATCCTCTACGATCGGCTGGCCAAGCGGCTGCGAGATGGGCGTAGCGAATAATAGATGTGAGACACCAGTGAGGGAGGCAGCCAGGCCACGGGACCTTATTTACCCGCCCGCTTCTCCTGCTGCCTGACGAAGTCGCGATAGTAGTCGTAGAGCTCGTTGCGCCTGTATATCTCGGCCAGGGTGCCGCGCCGCAGCAGCTTGATCATGCCGGGATCCCAGTGCTGGCGCAGCTGCTGCCCGCGCTCGGTGTCGGCGAAGATGGGATAGGTCGGCACCCAGCGCAGGAAGAGGCGGGTCATGTCGGAGGGGATCTCCCCCTTCGGGTAGAGCACCCCGGCCGTCAGGTAGTAGCGGTAGCGCTCCTTCGCCAGCAGTTGCAACGCCATGTCGTGACTGTCTATCTCATACCAGCGCATCGATACCGGTATGAACTTGTCGAAGGCCCAGCCCCGCAGCCAGAGCACGTCCTGATCCCGCAAGCTCTCTTCTCCCTGCCACTCTGACCGCCATTTCTGCAGCATCAGCACAGTCACATCATCGGCCGAGGCCGGATAGTCCGGCTGGTGAACTCCCGCCACCTCCCCCTGATAGACCCCCATCGCCATGTCGCCGCCTTTCTGCGCCACCACCGCCAACGCCCGCTTGTAGGGCACTATATGGGGATGGATGGCATAGCCCTGCGGCTCATAGATGGCGCGCACTATGTCCAGATAGACGCCATGGCCGTCGGCCTGACAGAAGCCGGGCCAGTCATCGCAGTAGACGTGTATCAGGTTGGCCCGGACGGGCCCGGCGAGCAGCAGACAGCACAGCAGGAGAAGCGGTCGAACCATGTACCAGTATTCCTCGGTGGCGGCGCCTTCTGCGAGGGATCGCAGGAGGCCGGCACGTTAAAGCCTTAACACATCATAGGAAGTTCTCGCACCGGCTCACATCTTTTCCCCGTTTTGCGAGCGGGTCGAGGGTATTTGTCGCCTCGATGGGTACCATGGAAGATAAGATTCATTAGTGACCCAATCAGCGAGGAGTCTCATCATGCCATCCATCAAGTCACTACTCTGCCCCGTCGATTTCTCCGAGATGTCCAGGGCCGTACTCGACTATGCCGTCTTCATGGCCAAGAGTCATCAGGCCGAGCTCAAGCTGGTCCACGTGGTGGATCAACTGCACGGTTTCGACAGCTACAAAATCCTCCACATGACCGCCATCGAGATCACCCACGAGATGGAGCGTCAGGCCAAGACCCAGCTCAAGGAGCTGGTCGCCATGCTGCCCATCCCCGCCACCTTCGAGGTGCGCTTCGGGCGCGCCGCCGACGAGATCGTCGTGCAGGCGAAGGAGGACAAGGTGGATCTGGTGGTCATGGGCAGCCACGGCCGCTCCGGCATCAGCCACCTGCTGGTGGGCAGCGTCGCGGAATCCGTGGTGCGCCACGCCCCCTGCCCGGTGCTGGTGGTACGCAAGTAACAGGTGACCCCCGACCGAAACAAGAAGGCCAGCGTTTGCTGGCCTTCTTGTTATTGATTGCCACGGGGCGTTCGCCTCAGAATCTGTTCACGAGCTGTGACGAGAGGTCGTCAGCAAGGTAAAGAGCAGCGCAGGAACCGGAGTTTATAGACATAAATGAGCCCTTGGTTTCACATAAGCGAGCAGCACATGAGCCTTGATCACGGCCTCGCAGTAAGATCGTGGACAGGTTCTCAGCCGTGGGCGTAGATGACGCTGCCCCCCTTGATGAGGTCGATGATGGCCCTCGACTGCTCCCTCGGCAGCGCGGGGCAACCCCAGCTGCGGCCCAGCTTGTCATATTTCTGCAAATGCCTTGGGCTGGCATAGTCAGCCCCGTGCACGACGATGGCGCGCTTGCGGGCATTGCTGTTCTGGCCCGGGCTCAGGCCATCGAGGCGCAGCGAATAGCCGTGCTTGCCCTGATAGGTCTCGGCGGTGCGATAGACCCCGAGGGAGCTCTGTCTGGAGTTGAGCTGATTGGAGAACTGGCGGGCGGCCAACTCTCCCGAATTGCGGCCGTGGCTGACCCAGGTGTGATAGAGCAGCTTGTGGCGCTTGACGTCGATCACGAACAACCGGCGCATGGTCGAGGGTTTGCTGTAGTCGATGATGGTCAGAATGGGTTTTCGCTTGTGTTGCACCCGTTGATAGCCCTGCAGGGCCTTGCGAAACACCTGTTTGTCGAGCTTGCCCGCCAGGCCGAGCTGACGGTAAAGATCCTGATCCCAGCTTGCGTGACTGGCGCCACTGAACCAGAGCGCCCCCAGCAGCAAGGGAAGGCTCAGCCAGAGCCTTCCCAGTCGCACCATCCAGTCTGTGTGCTTCATCCTTGAAGTCGCTCCCGTTTTTGCTGGTAGCCGAGTGTCCAGCATATCGCCACTGCTTGCTGGATAGTTATATGCAAGCCCCTGATAGGCCGCAATAAAAAAGCATAAAAATGCCGACATGAGTCGGCATTTTTGATGATGGCGAAACAGCCTGACTCAGGCACGGCTCAGATAGTCCGCCAGCCCAACCCATTTGTAGCTGGTGAGCTCGGTCAGTCCCATGGGACCGCGGGCGTGCAGCATCTGGGTCGACACCGCCACCTCGGCACCGAGGCCAAACTGGCCACCGTCGGTGAAACGGGTGGAGGCGTTGACATAGACGGCCGCCGAGCCGGCGCCGTTGACGAAACGCTCGGCGTTGGCAAGGTCGTTGGTCAGGATGGCGTCGGAGTGGCCGGCGTTGTGCTCGCGCATGTGGGCAAGCGCCTCGTTCACGTCGGCCACCAGCTTGACTCCCAGGGTCAGCCCCAACCATTCGGTGTCGAAATCTTCCGCACCTGCCTCGCACAGGTTGTCGGCCCCTGCCAGCAGTGGCATGGCGTTGGCGGCCCCCACCAGGGTCACCTTGCGCTCATTCATCAGGGAGACCAGCTGCGGCAGGAAGCGGGCGGCGATCTGCTTGTGGACCAGCAGGGTGTCGAGGGCGTTGCAGGCGGAGGGGCGCTGCACCTTGGCGTTGTCGATGACCGCCAGGGAGCGCGCCAGATCGGCGCTCTCGTCCACGAAGATGTGGCTGATGCCGAAGCCCCCGATGATGACGGGGATGGAGCTGTTCTCCTTGCACATCTTGTGCAGCCCGGCGCCGCCCCGGGGGATGATCATGTCAACATAGCGATCGAGGCGCAGCAGCTCCCCCACCAACGCCCGGTCCGGGTTGTCGATGTATTGCACCGCCTCGGCCGGCAGGCCGGAGGCGGCCAGCGCGCTCTGGATCACCCGTACCAGCTCCAGATTGGAGTGGAAGGTCTCGCGTCCGCCGCGCAAGATGCTGGCGTTGCCGGTCTTGAGGCAGAGGCTGGCGATGTCGATGGTGACGTTGGGGCGCGCCTCGTAGATGACGCCTATGACCCCGATGGGCACCCGGCGACGGGAGAGGCGCAGGCCGTTCTCCAGCACCCGGTTGTCGATCTCGGCACCGACCGGATCGTCGAGCACTATCACCTTGCGCACGTCCGCCACTATGCCGGCCAGCCGCTCGGGGTTGAGCAGCAGCCGATCCAGCATGGCCTCAGCCAGGCCAGCCTCGCGGCCCGCCGCGATGTCTTTCTCGTTGGCGGCCAGGATCTGCTCGCCGCGCGCCTCCAGCTCGTCGGCGATGGCGGCCAGCGCCCGGTTCTTCTGCGCCGTACTCATGCCGGTAAGCTGATAGGCCGCCTCACGGGCCGCCTGCCCCATTTTCTCCAGACTCATAAGTTGATCCTTATTGGACACCGCCTTATAGCAGCACCATATCATCTCTGTGGATGGCCCATGATCCCATAGCCGTAGGACCTATCGGAGCCGGCTGCTTTACAGCAGCACCATGTCGTCTCTGTGAATGGCTACGGCGCCGTAACCGTAACCCAGTACCTGCTCTATCTGATCCGAATGTACACCGCGCAAGCGATCCAGCTCGTTGTGATCGTAGCGGCAGATGCCGCGCGCCAGCTCGCAGCCCTTGGGATCCAGGATGCGCACCACGTCGCCGCGCACGAAGTCGCCCTTGACCGCGACGATGCCCTTGGGCAACAGGCTGGAACCTTTATCCTGCATGGCGGCGACGGCGCCCTGATCCACCTGGACCTCACCATGGGGGGGTGGGCCTGCCAGGATCCAGCTCTTGCGCCCTTCCAGCGGCGAGGCCAGCGCCGGGAACAGGGTCCCGACCCGCTCTCCCGCGGCGAGGCGGCCGATCACCTCGGGGATCTGGCCGGTGGCAATCACCACGTTGACCCCGGCCCGGCGCGCCACGTCGGCCGCCTGCAGCTTGGTCGCCATGCCGCCGGTGCCGAGCCCGCTGACGCTGTCACCGGCCAGGGAGCGCAGGCTGTCGTCTATGGTCTGCACCTCTTCGATCAGCTGGGCATCCGGGTTGCTGCGGGGATCGGCGGTAAAGAGCCCCTTCTGATCGGTGAGCAGGATCAGCAAGTCGGCATCGGCCAGGATGGCGGCGCGGGCGGAGAGGTTGTCGTTGTCACCCACCTTGATCTCGGCGGTGGCCACCGCATCGTTCTCGTTGATGACGGGGATGATGCGATGATCGAGCAGGGTACGCAGGGTGTCGCGGGCATTGAGGTAGCGCTCGCGGTCTTCCAGATCGGCGCGGGTCAGCAACATCTGACCGATGTGCAGCCCGTAGAGGTTGAACAAATCCTGCCACACCCGGATGAGCTGGGTCTGGCCGACCGCTGCCAGCATCTGCTTGTTCGGCAGGGTCGGCGCCAGCGGGGGATGGCCCAGATGTTCACGCCCGGCGGCGATGGCCCCCGAGGTCACCAGTACGACACGATGGCCGAGACGGTGCAAGGCGGCGCACTGCCTGACCAGCTCCACCATGTGGGCACGGTTGAGCCGGGCAGAGCCCCCGGTGAGCACGCTGGTGCCCAGTTTGACGACTATGGTTCTGTTTTCCATGGGAACAACGAGGTTAAAAAAGTAAGGAATCCCTTTATACCCACGGCCTTCTTGCCCTGCAAGGCAATTAAGCCTCGCAACTGTTGCTCGCAAGGAAGGCGGTCCTGCGCGTCCATGACACGCAGGACCGGTACGGGTTAAGCGGCGGTCACGCTCAGCTCGGCGGTCACCTGATCGGCGGGGGAGAGCTTGCACTCCAGCGCGGTGAGTTTGTCGCTGATGAGCTTGTAGAAGTGGTTCAGGGTCCGCTCGACTTCGACCTGATGCTTCTTGGGCAGCGGCTTGTTGATCCACTCCCCCTCGGCGTTGTAGAAGCCCGTCTGATAGTGATAGCTGAAGTGGTGATCGTCCTGCTCCAGCACCAGCCACCAGCCCCAGAACTCCCGTTTGTCCGGCGCCGGTTTGGCGCTGATGCACACGGAGAGGCAGTCGAAACGGTAGCGCCCCTCCTCGCACAGATCTTCGCGCAAATAGGGGCCGATCGCAGCGAATTGCCGCAGCAGTCGCTTGTAGGTCACTCTCTCTGACATGCTAACCTCCCTGTTGAACAAGCCATAGCATCACAAGGTGATGTTACATTTTTAGTGTTATATCAAGTGCATAAATGCTTTTTGAGCCAATCTACCGTCTCTTTCAGCGCCTCGTCGTACACCTCCAGCAGAGGCTGTTTGTCAAACACCACCGCCTTGCCGTTGCGGCTGGCGGAGGCCAATGCCCGGACATCCTGCTCGGGGCAAATAAAATCTCGCTTGTGCCCGATACTCAATATCGGCACAGAGGTACGGCTCCCCAGCAAGCCTTGGGTCTTGAGGGAGAAGACCTGGCACTTGGCGCGCATCAGATCCCACTGGGCCGCATCGGCCCCCAGCCGGTTCGCCAGGCCATCGCGCATCATGCGCGGGCAACGGGCAAACATCTCCTGATTGGTAAACACCTGATTGACGCCGGCGCCGATGCAGACCACGGTCCGCAGCTTGAACGGCTCGATGAAGGCGAGCCGCGCCGCCACGTTGCCGGCCAGGCGGAATCCCACCATGGCGATGCGCTGATGATCGACCCAGGCTACCTCGGAGAGATAGTGCAGGACCGCCTGATGCAGCCGGCTGGTGTCCTGCACCAGCGGCCAGTGCTCGGCGTAGCCGATGCCCGGCATGTCCAGCGACAGCATGCCGATGCCGTGGGGTTCGAGACACTTGAAATAGAAGTTGAGAAAATCGACCTGCAACGAATCGATGCCACCGCTGACGATGACCAGGGGCACCGGCTTGTCGGTGGTGGGCAGGTGCAGATAACCCTGGATGGTCTTGCCCCGGAACGGCACCTGCAGCTCCTTGAGCGGCACCTTGAACAGCCGGCCCGCCTCGCGGTACGCCATGTTGCCAAGCAACTGGGCCTGATCCGCCAGCTCGTCATTCTTCAGATGGGGATAGCTGGCGATGGAGTAGTAACGCACCGACTTGAGCAGGTTTTTCAGCGCACCGGCCGAGTCGCCTTGCGCGACCTGCTCGCGGCCCTGATTGAAATAGCGGCCGCCCAGCTGGCTCCATTCATAGACCCAGTTGCCTGGCACATAGCCCTTGATGGTATCCAGGTAGCGCTCGTGTGTGCGTTCCCCCTGCCCCATGGCGATGCGGGCCAGGATCTGCTCTACCTCGACCGGATCGGCCCCTTGCCAGGCCCAGGTCGGCCTGCGCAGCAAGCGGTACCAGTGGGGGGACAAAGCACCGTCGATGAAGCTCTCGGTCAGGCTGCTGTCATGCTCATCCACCGGACTGGAGTTGGATATTTCGGAGGTCTCCAATACCTTTTTGATCCGGGTAAACAGCTTTTCCGTCAGGTTGGTATCGTCGTTTGGTTCCAAGATGGTGACTCTTCTGTCTCAAGCGATGGTCCATCTTAACCACTTTTCACGCCGGGCAGCCACATGAGAAAAAAGAAAGGGCCCCAAACAGGGGCCCCTTGAAACCATGTTCATCCTGGCGGCAACGGATATGACCCATGCCCGGCTCAGAAGGCCCGCGCCGTGCCCCTGCAGCGCTATTACTCTTCGTCGCAGATCGGGTTGGCAAATTCCAGCGCCATGTCCCAGGGCTGTTCAATCCAGGTGTCCTGCGGGATGGCCACTTCGAAATCATCCAACAGCTCCTGACCCATGGGCTTGGCAAAGATGGCGATGAACTTGGCCTTGGGATAGAGCTCACGGATCGCCTTGGCGGTAGTACCGGTATCCACCAGATCTTCCACGACCAGCCAGCCTTCCCCATCACCGGCGGTGGTCGCCGCTTTGACGACCACCAGCTCGCGCTGGCTGTTGTGGTCATAGCTGGAGATGCAGAGGGTTTCGACATTGCGAATGCCAAGTTCACGAGCCATCAGCGCGGCAGGCACCAGACCGCCACGGCTGACCGCGATGATCCCTTTCCACTGGCTGACCGGCAGCTGACGACGGGCCAGGCGGCGCGCTTCACGTTGCAGGTTGTCCCACGATACGTAGAATTTCTTTGGCATAATATCGATCTCGAAGAGTTATATAAAACAATCACTTAAAAATCAGCACGAACCAAAAATGGGTCGGCGTCTGTCAATTCTGGCCCCCTGCTCGCCAAATTTGGCTTGCACTTCGGCCGCCTCGGGAGGAGACCCTCGGCAGCAAACGCTGGTGCAATGATGAAGCAGGATGGGCATCGCCGGCGGTCATGTCGATCGGAAGCAAGATCGCAGACCGGCTGTTGGGGCGGCATAATAGCATCGTTTGTACAGAAAATGCCTGACAAACGTATGCGAAAGCGGGAAAAATCAGTTTCATCCATAGCAGTCGAGCCATCTGGCACACCTTATTTTCCCACCCGGGCGACGGATGCCACCGGATAAAAAAATAGCAGGGGGAGGATGAAGACCTCGCACACCTGCTTATTTACGTTGCCTGTCAGCCGGGCTGACTGACCGTCTTAGCGACGGCTGGCGTAGGGGTTCGGGTAGCTGAAGCCCTGGGTATAGAGAGACTGGGCAAACCAATAGGTTGAATTGCTGCCTGACATAATAAAACTCCTGATTGCTTAACAAGTTACGTACCTTTATGCGGGCTCAGATCCTTGAACAAACACTCGGTTCCGTGGAGGCGCACTTGCTTTGCTTCGGTTCCCTGGAGGCATTCATTGTCATCCTGACAAGTGGTGTGACCCACGGCGGCTAATTTACCATCCGGCTCCGAAAAAACAATATTTTTGTGATGCATGTCACACATTATCTTTGTGCTGGCCCGGGTCTATGCGGTAGCTATCTGTACCGTTTTTGCTCTCTTTATCAGCATAAGCAGACCGCAATTTGCACTGCTCGCTCACATTTTTGTGTTTTTGGCTGTATTATCGTTAGCCTCTTCCTCGGCCCCCTGGGCCCGGTCCATTCCCGTGCTGGTAAGGAGTCCCAACGTGGCACAGCTTAGCTCTCTCTCCCCCCAACTGATTTGGCAATTCTTCGAACAGATCTGCTCCATTCCCCACCCCTCCAAGCACGAAGCCCAGCTGAGTGCCTGGATAGTGCAGTGGGCTCAGGGAGAAGGTCTGGCGGTCAAGCAGGACGCCGTGGGCAACATCATCATCAAGAAGCCGGCCACACCGGGGATGGAAAATCGCAAGGCCGTGGTGCTGCAGGCTCACATCGACATGGTGCCCCAGGCCAATGCCGATACCCAGCATGACTTCACCAAGGATCCCATCGATGCCTACATCGACGGCGACTGGGTCACCGCCCGTGGCACCACCCTGGGCGCCGACAACGGCATGGGCATGGCCGGCTGTCTGGCCGTGCTGGCCGACAAGACCATCAAGCACGGTCCGCTGGAAGTGCTGCTGACCACGGACGAAGAGACCGGCATGACCGGCGCCTTCGGCCTGGAAGCGGGCTGGCTGGAGGGCGAGATCCTGCTCAACACCGACTCCGAAGAAGATGGCGAGGTCTACATGGGCTGCGCCGGCGGGGTGGATGCCAATATTCGCTTCCCGCTCGAGCTGGTTGCCGCCACCGAGGGTGAAGGCTTCGAGCTGCAGGTGAAGGGGCTGCGTGGCGGTCACTCCGGGGTCGACATCCACCGCGGTCGTGGCAACGCCAACAAGCTGCTGGTGCGCCTGCTCAAGGCCGCCGAGCCGCTGGGGGTTCGCCTGGCTGAAATTCATGGCGGCACCCTGCGCAATGCCATCCCCCGCGAGGCGCGCGCCAAGCTGCTGGTGCCCGCGGCCAGCGTCAACGAATTCAAGGCCCTGGTCGACCGCTATGCCGGCATCTACCAGAGCGAGCTGGCGGCCACCGAAGCAAACCTGACCGTGCTGCTCAATGCCCAGGACAAACCGGCCAAGCTGATGAGCGAAGCCCTGCAGGCGCGCCTGCTTGACTCCCTGATGGCCTGCCCGAACGGCGTCATCCGCATGAGCGACGCCATCCCCGGCGTGACCGAGACCTCCACCAACCTGGGTGTCATCAAGACGCTGGATGGCGAAGTCTATGTGCAGTGCCTGATCCGCTCCCTGATCGACTCCGGTCGCGAGAGCGTCGAGCAGATGACCCGCTCCCTGTTCAACCTGGCCGGCGCCAGCTGCGAATTCACCGGCGCCTACCCGGGCTGGGCACCGAACGTGGACTCGCCCGTGATGGCGCTGGTACGCAACAGCTACCAGACCCTGTTTGGCGAGATGCCGAACGTCATGGTGATCCACGCCGGCCTCGAGTGCGGTCTGTTCAAGAACGCCTACCCGGATTGGGACATGGTCTCCTTCGGCCCGACCATCCGCGGTGCCCACTCGCCGGACGAGAAGGTACACATCCCGGCGGTCGAGCGCTTCTGGCAGCTGCTGGTTCACGTGCTGGAACAGATCCCGGCCAAATAAGCCCGGCCTGACCGTCAGCATCCATGCCCCGCCAAAGTGCGGGGCATTTTATTGCGCCCTCCCCTCGAACCTGCCCCCTGGCCCTGCTCCCTTTATCCCCTTCCAGCGCGATGCATTCCGCCATCAGCCGGACAGCCATGCGCTGGCACCTGGCATTGCTTTTTCTGAAAACGTATCCATAAGAAACTCTTTATTTGAAAACCCTTTCCATGATTTATGTAAATTTACAACACAAAAAGTTGATCCAGCTCACAAAAGACCATAGGATAAAACCGTGACCCAGGTCACAGATAACAATCAGTAACAGAGCGATGAGGTGAGACTATGTTTGAGAACCTGGCAGTACTGTTCCACCTTAAGGGTGCAACCAGCAAGAAAGGCGTGGTAGAGAAAGACACTTATGCGCCTGCAACCCGTCACTACTACTTCCGCTATGGTGCCTGAACTTTTTTGGCTGAAAGTGAAACGTAGTAAAATTACACAAATAACGATCCACACAGCAGCCATCCCCTCAGAGGGGTGCTGTCCTGCCCAGGCCAGATGTTCCACGGCCGAACCTGAACTCCAACCATGAAGATGGGGCCCACAGGCCCCATTTTTTTATTGCTCGTTTTTCCATGACCCATCCCCGATGCCCCTGGCATGACAGGTAGCAACTAGCCTGACTGCACCCGCCTTATCTCGTCTCGCCTTTGGCATCCACCGGCAAGGGGAAGTGGCAGGCCACCTGATGGGCGGGCCCGCAAGTCTCCAGCAAAGGCGAGCGGTTATGACACAGGTCGGTAGCATAGGGGCAGCGCTGGTGAAAATGGCAGCCGCTGGGAGGCGCAATGGGGGACGGCACGTCCCCGCCGAGCGGGATACGCTGGCGGCGCCTGCGCGGATCCGGCACCGGAATGGCCGAGATCAGCGCCTGGGTATAGGGATGGCGCGGGTTGTGGTAGAGCTGCTGTGCCTCCGCCAGCTCGATGATCCTGCCTAAATACATCACAGCTATCCTGTCCGAGATGTGCTTCACCACCGACAGATCGTGGGCGATGAACAGGATGGCGAGGTTCATCTCCCGCTGCAGGCTGAGCAGCAGGTTGAGGATCTGGGACTGCACCGACACGTCCAGCGCCGAGACGGCCTCGTCGCACACCAGCAGCTTGGGCTTGAGCGCGATGGCCCTGGCAATGCCGATGCGCTGACGCTGACCACCGGAGAACTCGTGGGGATAGCGATCCAGCGCCGTGTGCGGCAGCCCCACCTTGTCCAGCAGCTCGCTCACCCACTGCCGCCGCAGCGCCGGGCTGCCCTTGCCGTGGATGATGAAGGGCTCCTCCAGGATCTGGCCGACCGTGTGACGGCCGTTGAGGGATTCCGCGGGATCCTGGAACACGATCTGCATCTCCTGGCGCAGGGAACGCATCTCGCGGGGGGAGAGATGGGTGATGTCGCGCCCCTCGAAGCTGATCTGCCCCGCCGTCGGCTCAAACAGCTTGAGCAGGGATCGCCCCAGGGTGGATTTGCCACAACCGGACTCCCCCACCAGCCCCAGCGTCTCCCCTTGCTTCAGCTCGAAGCTGATGCCGTCTACCGCATAGACGGTGTAGCGCTTGCGCAGGAAGCCACCCCCCATCCGAAAATGCTGCTTGAGATCCCGTACCGACAACAATGTGGTCATAGGCTCAGCTCCTTCCAGTGATGACAGGCCACATGGTGGTGTTCGGCCAGCTGTTCGCTCATGGGCACAGTCCCCACGCAGAGCTCGGTGGCGTGGGGGCAACGGTTCGCGAAGCGGCAACCCGCCGGCATCTCGCCGAAGGCGGGCACCTGACCCCTGATGGTCTTGAGCGGGCTCTTGGGTACGTCGTCGAGACGCGGGATCGAACTCATCAGGCCCTGGGTATAGGGATGGCGCGGATGGTCGAACAGCTCGAAGATGTCGGCCCGCTCCACCGCCCGGCCCGCATACATCACCACCACCTCGTCGCACAGCTCCGCCACCACCCCGAGATCATGGGTGATGAAGATGATGGCCATGCCGGTCTGGGCCTGCAACGCCTTCATCAGCGCCAGGATCTGGGCCTGGATGGTCACATCCAGCGCCGTGGTCGGCTCGTCGCAGATCAGCAAGTCCGGCTCACAGGCGAGCGCCATGGCGATCATCACCCGCTGACGCATGCCGCCAGAGAGGTTGTGGGGATAGGCATCGAAGCGCCGCACCGGCTCCGGGATCCCCACCTTCTGCAACATGGCGATGGCGGCGTCCTTGCGCTCGCGCTTGCCATAGTCGGGTCTGTGCAGGCTGAACACTTCCATCAGCTGGGCCCCCACCGTCTGCACCGGATTCAGGGCCGTCATCGGCTCCTGGAAGATCATGGAGATGCGGTTGCCACGCACCCTGTACATCTGATCCGCCGGCAGCGACAGCAGCTCCTCCCCCTGAAAACGGATGGAGCCCGCCACCACCTGGCCATGAGGTCTTGGCAGCAGCCCCATGATGGCGAGCGCGGTGACGCTCTTGCCACAGCCGGACTCGCCGACCAGGCCGAGGGTCTGCCCCGGCGCCACGGCGAAGCTGACGCCGTCCAGCACCCGGATCTTGCCGTCATCGGCGGCGAACTCCACCTCGAGATCCCGCACCTCGAGGATGGGGGCCTTGTTCTGGCCACCCTCGACGGTCAACACCACCCCATTCTCCCGACCACCCTGGATGGGAACCCCGCTATTGGTCATGATCTTCGCCCCCTCGGTGCCGTGCATAGGTCTTGTCGAGCAGGTTGATGGGCGCCAGCGCCTCGCCCGCTTCCTTGGCCTTCTGGGTCTCTTCCTTCAACTTGGGGTCGAGCCAGAGCAGGCCGCCGCTGCTGTGGGGGTAGCCATCCATGGGCCAGTAGAGCAGATCCGGGGTATTTCGGGTGGCGGGCACCTCCGGCAGCCTCACGTAGCGCCAGCTGCTGGCCCGCACATAGTTGAGCTGCACGCCGGGCACGAAGATGGCGAGATCATAGATACGCTGCTGGATCTGGCGGGAGAGCGCGGCCCGCTTGGCGGTGTCGAACTCGACGTCATAGGCGTCGATCAGGGTGTCTAGCTGCTGGTCAGCCACGTTGAACAGGTTGTTGGTCTGGGGCTTGTTGGCGTTATCCGAGTGGAACGACTCCCAGTACTGCGGATAGAGGCCGCCCCCACCCCAGCCGAGCCAGGCTGCCTCGTGCTTCTTCTCCAGCATCACCTTGAAGCCAGTGGCGCCATCCACCAGGTTGAGCTCCAGATCCAGGCCCGCCTTCTTGGCCTCTTCTTTCAGCAGCGTCAGCCGCTTGGAGTGCTCCTGGGTGGTGTAGGTGACGGCCAGGGTGAGCCGCTCCCCTTGGTCGTTTTGCAAGATGCCGTCCGGCCCCGACTTGCCGTAGCCCCCCTTGGCAAAATATTCCCGCGCCTTGGTCACGTCATAGGCCCGCTCGGGCAGCACCATGTCGGTAAAGTCGCCAAAACCCGAGCCGAAGGTGGCGGCTCTGTCGTAGTCCCCCCGCAACACGGTGGCGATCATCTTGTCGAGGTTCATGGCGTGCTGGATGCCGAGCCGCAGGTTGAGATCCGCCAGCTTGGGGTTGCTGACGTTGAGGTGCAGCCCCTGCCCCCCTTGCTTGGTGTCGGTCATGGCCATCACCTTCTGCACATAGCCCTTCTTGTATTCCGGGGTCACGGCTTTTTCATGCCACCAGTTCGGCAGGAGCATCTCGAAGCTGTCCAGCTCCCCCTTCAGGAAGTGGCGAAACGCGATGTTGTGATCCCGGATGACCTGCACCCTGATGGTATCGACGTTGAACCTGTGCTGGTTGTAGCGATCCCCCTGGGCCCACCAGTTCTGCTGCTTGCTGAAGGTGATGGACTTGCCCTTCTTCACCTCCGTCATCACATAGGGACCCGTGGTGGGCACCAGGGCCCAGTTGTACTGCTTCACCCAGTCGGGCGTGAGCTTGTAGTAGTGCCTGGGCTGGGGCCAGAGCTCTGTGGTGTTGAGCAGGTCCAGCCTGGCCTTGCGATGGCCCAACTTGACCAGGAGGGTATGCTCATCAATCTTCTCCACCGCCACTATCTCGATGCTGTAGTAGTTGTTGTACCAGGGGGCCCGGATCTCTTTTGAGCGCATCATCTCGTAGCCAAAGGTGTAGTCATCGGCGGTGACCGGCTTGCCGTCCGACCATCTGGCGCGGGGATCCAGCTTGAAGTAGACGGTCTGGCTGTCCGGCGCGATGCTCCAGTGGGTCGCGAGCGAGGGGATGGGGTTGCCGGTGTTGGGGTGAAAGCTGATGAGCCTCAGCTGGTTGTCCTGAATGAAGGAGCGAAACGAGCCGTTGGAATCGGGCCCCACGGTGCGAAAGGTCAGCGGGAAGCTGTCGATGAAGAGATTGAGGGTGCCACCGGGGATCGCCTGTGGTGAGGCAAACACAGGGTCTGTGTCGTTGGTCTCCCACTTGAGATCCGCGGGCAGAGCGACGGCCCAGGCCATGGCCCCCTGCACCAGCAGCAGGGCCGCCCCTATCCATTTGATCTTGTTGTTCATCTTTGACCTCCTGGTCATCAATTCCTGCGCTTATCCCTGCACTCAGGAACGCCATAAATAAGGACAATATTCGCTCGGTGCGCCCATGGCGCCGACCGCCCTCCCGTCACTGGTAGCGGGTGAACTGGCGCGGATCGAACGCCTCGCGGATCGCCTCGCCGATGAAGGAGACCATGATCAGCACCAGGCTCACCGCCACCACCACTGAGCTCACTATCCAGATGGCATCCAGGTTGTTGATGCCCTGGGAGAGCAGCTCCCCCCAGCTCGGGGTGGGCGGCGCCAGGCCGAAGCCCAGGTAATCCAGCGCCGTCAGGGTGGAGATGTTGCCCACCACGGCGAAGGGCGCCAGGGTAACGATCATCATCAGGGTGTTCGGCAAGATGTGGTGGAAGATGATGCGGCGGGTGCTCGCCCCCTGGGCCCGCGCCGCCATCACATAGTCCCGCGCCCGCTCCTTGTAGGTGAGGGTGCGCATGTACCAGGTGATCCCCATCCAGCCGAACAGCACGTTGATGCCGACGAAGAGGCCGAAGTTCGGCTTGGTGAGGGACACCAGGATCATGATGACGTAGAGGAAGGGCACCTGGGACCAGATCTCGATAAAGCGCTGCAAGATGAGGTCGAAGCGCCCGCCGAGGAAGCCCATCATGCAACCGAGGCTGACACCGATGACGTAGCTCGCCACCAGGGTGATGAAGGCGAAGCCGATGGCGATGCGAAAGCCGTACACCAGCCGCGCCAGCACGTCACGACCGCTGGTGTCGGTGCCGAGGAAGTGGCGATCGGCCAGGCTCGGGGCATAGGGCGGATAGACATCCTGCTTGAAGTCCTGCTCGTAGGGATTCCAGGGCACCGGCGGCAGCAGCACCCAGTCGCCCTTGCCCTCCTGGGCAAACTTGGCCTGCAACTGGCGATAGTTGGTCTCGTATTCGTAGTCCAGCCCGAAGTGCTGGCCCGGGATCACGTCGCCGTAGGTAGGGAAGTAGAGCTCCCCCTGATAGCTCAGCGCCAGTGCCCGGCTGTTGACCAGCAGCTCCGCCAGCAGGGAGAGGATCACCAGCAGCGAGAAGAGGATGAAGGAGTAGTAGCCGCGCTTGATGGACTTGAAGCGCTTGAGCTTTTTCAGGGTGACCGGATTTAGCTGAAAAGTCATGTTCAGTCTCCAAACCTGACACGGGGATCCACCGAGACTGCAGCGCAGATATCGGCGACGACACTGAGCGCTATCGGCATAACGAACGACATCGGCTTCATGTTCAGTCTCCAAATCTGACGCGAGGATCCACCAGCGCAACGCAGATATCGGAGACGATGTTGCCCACCAGCATCAGCATGGAGGTGATGGCCAGGATCCCCATGACGGTGGGGTAATCCCGCTCAACGATGGCCTCGTAGCCAAGCAGGCCTATGCCGTCGATGTTGAAGATGGTCTCGATGAGAAAAGACCCGCCGAAGAAGACGGTGAGCACGGACCCTAAATGGCTGGCGATGGGGATCAGGCTGTTGCGCATGGCGTGATGGGTGACCGCCTTGCGAAACGGCAGCCCCTTGGCCACGGCGGTGCGCACGTAATCCGCCGACAGGTTCTCCATCAGGCTGTTCTTCATGGTCATGGTGAGGATGGCGAAGTCGCCGATGGCGTAGGCGATCAGCGGTAGCAGGGCGTGGCTGAACAACACGCGGATCTGTTCCCAGGCCCCTTGCGTCGAATCGAATTCGTCCCCCGGGAAGCCCCCCATGGGCAGCCACTCCAGGTGGAAGGCAAACACCGTGATGAGGAAGATCCCCACCACGTAGGCGGGCAGCGCATAGGCCATGTAGATGAGCATGGAGCTTAAGGAGTCGAAGCGGCTGTTATGCCTGAGCGCCTTGGCCACCCCGAGGGGGATGGAGACGGCGTAGCTCAGCAGGAAGGTCGCCAGCCCGAAGAAGGCCGTGACCGGCAGCCTGTCCTTGATGAGGCCCCACACCGGCTCGTAGTAGCGGGTCGACTCCCCCAGATCCAGCACCGCCAGCTTCTGCAGCCACTCCCAGTAGGCGATCAGCATGGGCTTGTCCAGACCGTAGAAGGCCTTGAGCTCCTCGATCTGCTCGTCGGAGAGCGCCTGGGCCCCCTTGCTGCCACTGGAGCGCCCGGTCTCGTTCT
Organism: Aeromonas sp. MR16; assembly: GCF_022549315.1. Classification (NCBI taxonomy): domain Bacteria; kingdom Pseudomonadati; phylum Pseudomonadota; class Gammaproteobacteria; order Aeromonadales; family Aeromonadaceae; genus Aeromonas; species Aeromonas sp. MR16. The sequence continues at coordinate 53,267 of NZ_JAKZFK010000024.1, forward strand.
GGGAGACCTGCGCCTGCAGCATCATGCGCTCCACCGGGCCGCCCGGCACGAAACGGGTGATGCTGAAGACGAGCAGGGTGATTCCGAGAAAGGTCGGGATGATGAGCAGCATCCGACGCAGAAAATACGACAGCATGGGGAAACCTCGTCCTTGTTGCGCTTGCATGGCCGCGTCATTCCGCGCAGCGGCCTCTCCTTGCCGGCATGGGTCCTTGAATTGGCGGCAACACCAACCCCGTGCCTGTTACCGCTACTTTAGAACGAACATCTTGAATAGCCACACCTTTTTGAAGCGCTTACCGCGAAGCTTGAGAGTCTCCGTGCCGATCTGATGACCATCGGGCCCGGGTGCCTTGAAAAGGCCACGCCATCGAGCGGGGCTGCACCAGCCACATCTCATAAAAAATCCGGAGCCTGAGCTCCGGATTGGTCGTCTCTACATGGCATCAGAAAGATGCCGCTTCGCCACATCAGTAGTTGCATACCAGCTTCCAGCTGCCGTCACCCGCCTTGGGTTCGCTGCTGGTCCACCAGTTTGCCTGCCAGACGGCCTTGCCATTGGTCATACGATCGTTGCCGTTGGCGTGATCCCCGCGCGGCCAAGCCGGGTAGGCATTGTACTCCGCCGGATTGACGCTCTGGCTGCTGCAGCTCGTGCCACCGGTGCCGCCATCACCGCTGCCCAGCACCGCCTCGGCCAAGGCCGGGAAGTCGGACTTCAGGCCTATGGTCTGGCTGCCGCTGACGAGGCGTATGCCGCTCGGCACCCCCGCCGCCGGCAGGTAGTAGGTCATGGCCACTTCGACGTCAGAGCCCGGTGTCCAGGCCTTCCAGGTCGGCAGCGTCATGGCCACCTTGTGGAAGTCCTTCTCGCTCGCGATGCCGTCGGAGTTCTGGTTGCCGCCGCTCTCCACCACCTTGAGCCCCATGCCGCTCTGATCCGTGATGGTGTCAGAGGTGGAAGTGGGCATCAGGAACTCGATGCGGGTGCCGCCCGGTATGGTCTGGGTCGACTTGTTGATGAGCTTGAGGGTCGGGTTGATCGGGTAGTTGGAATCCCCCTCCTTGAAGCCCGAGAGGCTGACGCCAATGTCGAGCTGAGCGGCCGGGACCGGCAGATCGTTCTGCTTCAGGCTGGCCTTGCTCGCCTTGCTGAACTTGTCGTAGGCCAGGCTGGTGAGGGTGCTGCCCATGACATATTCGTTCTTGGCAGCGTCGAAGTCGTAGTCCCCCGCCATCTCCCAGAACATGACGCCCCCCAGGCCGCGCTTGACGATGTAGTCCAGCTTCTTGCCCATGGACTCTTCATCTTCGGTGGAGAGGAACACCTTCTTCTCTTCGTTCCACAGCCAGGGCGCCTGCGCCTTGTCGTCGTAGTAACGCACGTACTTGCCCTGGATCACGTCCGCCGGGTTGTTGGGATCCAGACCCCAGGCGGTGCCATAGCTCGGCAGTGTGGTGATGCCGAGGCTGGCCGCGTGCTCCAGGTTCTTGGCATGCCACATGGGCACGGCGCCGGCGCCGACCTCGTTGCCGTTCTTGTCCAGATCGTGCCAGATGTTGTCGATGCCGACAGCGCCGTTGCCGCAGGGGATGGTGCTGCCCCCCGTGCCCGGCTGGCAATTGCTCTGGCTCGGCAGGGCCGCCTTGCCGTTGAGACCATGGGTACCGCCGGTGACCCCTTGCCAGCCACGGGTGTAGTAAGGCACCCCTATGTTGATCTTGCCGGCCGCCAGGGCGCCACGGAAGTAGTGGGCCGACCAGGCCGCGTTCAGATAGCCGATGGCGCCGTACTGGGCCTGACTGTAGACGCCCCACTGGGCCAGTTCGGGATCTGCCTTGTTGTCGAACAGCGCGGCGTTGTGGGCCACGAAGTTGTTCCAGGCGCCGTGGAAGTCATAGGTCATCAGGTTGACGTAATCCAGATACCGGGTGACCTGGAAGTTCTCCATGCCGCGCAGCAGATAGGCCGACGCCGGCGAAGCGATGGTCAGCATGTACTTGCGGCCATCCTCGGTGCCGGCGCTGTCCAGCCGCGTACGCAGGGTCTTCATCAGCACCTCGTAGTTGGCAAACAGCTTGGCCCGGCACTGGTTGGAGAGCGGGAAGTCGTTGGGGTTGCCCGCATCCTTCATGGAGGTGGGGTACTCATAGTCCACGTCCACCCCGTCGAAGCCGTAGTGGCGGATGAAGCCCACCGCCGAGTCGGCGAAGGCGTTGATGCCGGCGGTGTTCACCGAGCAGTCACCCTTGGTGGTGGCGGTGTAGAAGCCACGGGTATCGGCCCAGCCCCCCACGGAGATCAGCGTCTTCACGTCCGGATACTGCTTCTTGTACTTCGACAGCAGGTTGAAATGACCCTGGTAGGCGAACTCGGGATCCATCTCGGCGCCCGGAATGCCCTGCCAGGTCATCTTGGTGGCGGCATCGTCCACCTTGATCAGGTGGCTCTGCTCGTCCACCCCGGCGAACGCATAGTTGATGTGGGTGATCTTGTCCCAGGGAATGTCGCTGACCAGGTAGGCGGGCAGGCCGTTCTTGCCGGTGCGCCAGGAGGTGAAGTAGCCGATGACGCGGCGGGCATGGTCATCCCCCATACACTCGCTGCCATCGGCGCGGTAGACCTGGCGCACGTCGCAGGAGAGGTTGCCACCGGTAGGCGGCAGCGCAGCCTCTTCCACCTGCACATCTACCTGGCTCGATTCACCGACCAGATTGGCCTTGTCGGTGGCCACCAGCTTGAGGCCGGTGAGGCCCTTGTTCTGCGGCGTCCAGCTCAGTTGCCAGGGGGCGCTGCTGTCTTCACCCACCTTCTGGCCATTCACAAAGAGCTCTACCTTGGCCACGTCGTTGTTGGCGTCAGTCACATTTGCCGTCACGGTGGCGGCGCGGCCCAGGGTCAGCTTGGCGCCAGCGGCCGGGCTGCTGATGCTCACCTTGGGCGCCTCTGGCGCCACCACGGCGCTGACATTGAAGCTGACGCTGGCCTCGCTCAAGACCTTGCCATCCTTGTCCAGCCCACGGGACTTGAGCTGATGGGGACCGACGCCGCTCGCCACCCAGCTGGCCGACCAGGGGGCCGCGCTGCTCAGCGCCACCTGGGTGCCATCGATCAGATACTCGACCTTGACCAGGCCGCTGCTGTTGCCACTCAGGCTCACCGCCAGGGCCACCGGGGTGCCTTCGTTGAAAGCGCTACCAACGGCGGGCGAGCTGATGGCGAGCCCAAGGGCCGGCGCGGTGCCACCGTCGCTGAAGGGTTTCCAGGCATCGGCCCAGACGGCGCCAACGCCGGGGGCATAGTGGTAGGGCGAGGCGCCGCACCAACCGGAGTAGGGGAATTCTTTGCATTCGTAGAGGTTGCCGACGTTGCTGACGACATCGCCAGCCTTGTAAGCAGTGCCAGCCTGATAGACGGGATAAGCGGCGTGCGCCCAGGCGGGCATGGCCGCGAGGGCAACCAGCATGGCAAGCCTGCTGGGCCTGAAGGTCTGTTGCATTGTTTTATCTTCCTTGTTTTGTCTTGGCTTTTAAGACCGGGCAAAGCGCAATAGCAACAGGGGAGAAGGGTCGACGACAGGCCATGGACGGGCCACATACCCTCATGTCACCCGGGGAAACCCCGCTATCTGGCCCGAAGGGGCAGATCGGAGGCTTTGCGTCCCGGCATCGCTGCCGGTTTGCCCTTTACCTGGGTTCCGTGAGGAACAGGGCGAGTATAGGAAGCAAGTTGCAGATGCTCAATCTTTGTTCTCGAAGAGAAATATGTAAACGCCAGCGGGATCACAGTATTTCCACTTTCACCAAGTGACACATTTGTCAGTTATTTCAACTTGTTAGCCAGATCAAATAAATGAAATCGGCCTCTTTTGTCTCCCAGTAATGTGCGTTGGCTCACTGGTATGAACTGCCAGAAATGTGACAATGCGCGCCCTTGGTCAACGAGCCAAGGCTATGGAAACACTGGCAAAAATAAAAAAGGAATACCCATGAAAGGAACACCTACCCTGCTGTCGCTGGCCGTGGGGCTCGCCCTTGCGTCCCCGTCTGTCTATGCCGCCGGCTTCAGTTGCCCGGCCGACAATGCCCTCACCCCCATCCCCGCCATTCAAGGCAGTGGCGACAAGAGCCCGCTGATCCCGGATGATCTGTTTGAAAGCACACAGAGCGTCTCGGTCAAGGCCGTGGTCTCCGCCCTCGGCGAGAGCCTGAACAAGGGCTTCTACCTGCAGGACCTGCAGGGGGATGGCAACCCCCAGACCTCGGACGGCATCTTCGTCTACCTGAACGACAAGAATTTCGCGACCAAATACCCGGGCATCAAGCCGGGTGCCGTGATCTGTCTGGAAGCCAAGGTCGAAGAGTATTTCAACCACACCCAGCTCAAGCCTGTCTTCGATAGCGGCAGCGCGCGTCTGCAGGTCGTGGCACAGGGCAGTGCCCCGGCCGCCACGGCGCTGCGGGTGCTGGAGGGGGAAACCCTGGCCCGGGCGCTGGAGCGCCACGAGGGGATGCGGGTGCGACTCGATGCCGATAGTGAGCTCAAAATAAGCCGCAACTTCAGCTACGACTACGCCGCCAAGCGCAATAACCTGGTGCTCTCCCACCTGGCGCCACTGATGAAGCCGACCCAGTTGCACGTGGCGGGCAGCGACGAAGCCAAGGCACTGGCACAAACCAATGCCGGTAACCGGGTGTTCCTCGAATCCGACTTCAAGGCGGCCGACGGCAAACTGCCCTGGCTGCCGGCCTGGGAGCCGGAGCAGGGTTACCTGCGCGTCGGTGATGCGCCGGTCAACCTGGAGGCCCTGGTCGGCTACAGCTACAACGAATACCGGCTGATAGTGCCAAAAGAGCAGGCCATCACCGCGGGGGATCTGTTGCGCACCGACGAGAACGATCGCCAGAGCGCCCCGGCCCGCACCGCCGGCACTGACCTGCGTATCGGCAGCTTCAACGTGCTCAACTACTTCACCAGCCACTCCAGCGTGGGCGGCGCCCTCAACGTGCTCTGCGTGGATCAGGCGGATGCGGACAGCGCCAAGGGCTGCAACCGCGGCGCCAAGGATCTGACCGACTTCCAGCAGCAGCGCACCAAGATAGTCAACGCCATCACCGAGATGGACGCAGATCTCCTCGGCCTGATGGAGATGGAGAACAATGGCTTCGACGATCACTCCGCCATCAGCGACCTGGTCGCGAGCCTGAACGCCCAGCAGAAAGACGTCAGCCAGCACTACGCCTTCGTCAGCCTGCCCAAGGCCCTGCTCGGTCAGGATCGCTTCTTCGGTGGCGACGCCATCATGGTGGCCATGATCTACCGTCCGGCCAAACTGACCCCGAGCGGCGATGCCAGCCTGATCCAGCTGCCCGAGCAGCGCTACATCACAGGTGGCGTCGCCAAGACCGCCGGCCAGCGTGACTCCCTGGTGCAGAGCTTCACAGTCACGGGTGGCAACGAGCCGCTCACCCTGGTGGTCAACCACCTGAAATCCAAGGGATCGGGTTGCTACGAGAATGGAGATGGCAAGACCGAGCCTGCGGATCTGCAGGGCAAGTGCACCGAGTTCCGGGTCAGCGCCGCCAAGGTGCTGGGGGAAGTGGTGAACAAGCTGCCGGGCCAGGTGCTGCTGGTGGGGGACTTCAACTCCTACGCCAAGGAAGACCCGATCCGGGTGCTGACCGACTATGCGCCGGCCAGCAGCGATCGCAAGATCCGCTCCGCCTCCCACACCTTCCTCGGCGAGCAGACTTACGAGCAAGTAGGCCAGGAAGTGGGCAAGAGCTATGGTCTGGTGGATCTGAACGTCAAGTTCAATCAGGCCAAGGCCATCTCCTACAGCTATGAGGCCGAACTCGGCACCCTGGACTACGCCCTCGCCAACCCGGCGCTGGCCAAGCGAGTGATCGCGGTCGCCGACTGGCACATCAACTCCTACGAGAGCAACCTGTTCGAGTACGGTCGTGGCTTCACCGGCGACATGATCAAGTCCGACAACCCGTTCAGCGCCTCGGATCACGACCCCATCATCGTCGACCTCAAGCTGCGGGAGCCAAGCAGTGGCAGCGGGGGTGGTGCCATGGGTGCCCTGCTGCTGGCCCTGTTGCCGCTGGCCTGGCGCCGCCGGCACACCTCATAACTCGCTCTGAATAACGAAAAAAGCCCGCGACAGTCGCGGGCTTTCTCATTTAGGCCATTTGATTTGTAAATGAAGAGGCGTTAGCCATGAAAAAAACAAATGCCTGAACAAACAAAAAGGCCACCGGGATAACGGTGGCCTTCAGTATTTGGTGGAGCTACGCGGGATCGAACCGCGGACCTCTTGCATGCCATGCAAGCGCTCTCCCAGCTGAGCTATAACCCCAAATTTTACTCTTTGAACAAGCGGTTCTGGCGGCCGCTTGTTTTACTGCGAAATATTGGTGGAGCTACGCGGGATCGAACCGCGGACCTCTTGCATGCCATGCAAGCGCTCTCCCAGCTGAGCTATAACCCCAAAATCTTTACTCTTTAGACAATCGGTTCTGGCGTCCGCTTGCCTCATTGCGAAATAGTGGTGGAGCTACGCGGGATCGAACCGCGGACCTCTTGCATGCCATGCAAGCGCTCTCCCAGCTGAGCTATAACCCCACAAAGGTCGGCCTGGGTGATACACACCGCACTGCCCTGGATACTGCATTGTCAATTTGGAATCTGGTGGAGCTACGCGGGATCGAACCGCGGACCTCTTGCATGCCATGCAAGCGCTCTCCCAGCTGAGCTATAACCCCTTGGATTCCAGATTGTTCGAGGAGAATTTGGTGGAGCTACGCGGGATCGAACCGCGGACCTCTTGCATGCCATGCAAGCGCTCTCCCAGCTGAGCTATAACCCCAACTCACCTCGGCGCTACCAAAGTTATCTCTGGCAACGGAGGCGCATGATAGGCATCACCCGCTTTGCTGTCAACCCAAAATTTTCGCCGGTTGGAGCGTTTAGTCAAAATTCAGACAGTTAGCTGTTTTTACCGCCAACAGCGTCGCTATGTCGCTGTTTTACGTCGCAAATCCGCTTGAGGCCAAAATGCAAAGGGCCCCCGTCAGGGAGCCCTTTGTTGTCAACGACTGGCGCTTATTCGGCGTCGATGGCGCGGGGATTAGACCAGACCGGTGACGCGAAGCGACAGACGCTTACTCGGCTGCCATACGCGCTTCGATATAGGCCAGGGCGCGGTCGATGCGCGCCAGTACCCGCTCCTTGCCCACCAGCGCCATCACGGCGTCGATGGCTGGGGATTGGCCCAGGCCGGTGACAGCGACGCGCAGCGGCATGCCGACCTTGCCCATGCCCTGCCCCAGCTCGGCGGCAGTGGCTTCAATCAGCTCGTGCAGCGCTTCGGTGGTCCAGGTCTCCAGGGCCGCCAGCTTGGCCTTGGCCAGGATCAGCGGCTCTGCGGCCACACCGCGCAGGTGCTTCTTGGCGGCGGCTTCGTCGAGCGCCTCGTACTCCTCGAACAGGTAGCGGCTCTGGGCGGCCACCTCCACCAGGGTGTTGCAGCGCTCGGCCAGCAGGGTGACAACCGCAGGCAACGCCGGGCCCTTGCTGGTGTCGATGTGCTGGGCGGCCATATGCCACTCAAGATACTTCGCCACGTGAACCGGATCCTGGGTGCGCATGTAGTGGTTGTTCAGCCACAGCAGCTTGTCGGTGTTGAAGGCGGAAGCTGACTTGGAGATGGCATCCAGGCTGAACAGCTTGATCATCTCGTCCAGGCTGAAGATCTCCTGATCGCCGTGGGACCAGCCCAGACGCACCAGGTAGTTCAGCAGGGCTTCCGGCAAGTAGCCGTCGTCGCGGTACTGCATCACGGACACGGCGCCGTGGCGCTTGGACAGCTTGGCGCCGTCGTCACCCAGGATCATGGAGACGTGGGCAAATTCCGGCACAGGCGCGTTCAGAGCCTTGTAGATGTTGATCTGGCGCGGGGTGTTGTTGATGTGGTCTTCGCCACGCACCACGTGGGTGATCTCCATGTCCCAGTCGTCCACCACCACGCAGAAGTTGTAGGTGGGGGCGCCATCGGTGCGGCGGATGATGAGATCGTCGAGCTCGGTGTTGGCGAACTCGATGCGGCCACGGACGTGGTCGTCAAACACCACAGAGCCTTCGGTCGGGTTGCGGAAGCGGATCACGTGGGGCGCATCGGCCGGGTGATTGTGGGCGGCATCGCGGCACTTGCCGTCATAACGCGGCTTCTCGCCATTGGCCATCTGGCCTTCGCGCAGGGTCTCCAGCCGCTCCTTGGAGCAGAAGCACTTGTAGGCACGGCCGTCCGCCAGCATCTCGTCGATGATGCCGTTGTAGCGATCGAAACGCTTGGTCTGGTAGTAGGGGCCCTCATCCCAGTTCAGCTCCAGCCATTCCATGCCCTCAATGATGGCGTCGATCGCCTCCTGAGTGGAACGTTCCAGATCGGTATCCTCGATACGCAGCACGAACTCACCGCCCTGGCTCTTCGCAAACAACCAGGAATAGAGTGCGGTACGGGCACCGCCGACATGCAAGAAGCCAGTCGGGCTGGGAGCAAAACGGGTTTTGACTTTCATCTTTAAGCCTTGTGTAGAGGGCCTTGGGCCAATTCGTTAAAAAAACCGTCGCATTTTAGCACTCAGAATCACGGATGGGAAAAGCATGCAACAGCAGGGGCCTAAATAGGCAAGGATCCGGCCATGCCCCCATTCTTTGAATGGGATCGCAAAACCTCCCCTCTTTTTCCGCTTTGCTGGGCAACATAGCTGGAGAAGTCTCCCGCCCTGCCGATAAATCAGTCAACTTTCTACGTTACAAGGAACGCAAGATGCAGTTTCGTTCTATCCAGAATCGCATCCTGGTGATGGCGGGGATCGCCATGACCACGGCGCTGGTCATCCTGATCCTGCTCAATCAATACTCGGGCAAACAGACCCAGCAGCTGACCATCAGCTCCAGTCGTGCCGCCCTGCAACAGGAGGCCTGGCAGAAGGTGAGCGCCAACGCCCGGGCCGAGGCTGCCACCATCACCCAGTTGTTGCAGAAGGGGCTCTCCTACACCCAGCAGATGGCCAGCGTCTTCGCCCTGCAGCAAGGGGGCAAGCTGCCACTGGATCGCCAACAGGCCACCGACCTGCTCAAGGCGCAGCTCGCACTCGAGCCCCAGCTGTATGGCGCCTTCGCAGGGTTCGAGCCCAATGGCTTCGACGGTCAGGACGCCACCTTCGCCGGCCAGACGGCGCTCGGCAGCGACAGCCAGGGGCGCTTCGTGCCCTACTTCTACCGTGACAAGGACGGCATAGGCACCGATCTGCTGCTCTCCATCGAGAAGAGCGACGCGGACGAATTCGGCAACCCGGCCAACGACTACTATGCCTGCCCGAAACGGGAGGGCCGATCCTGCCTCATCGACCCCTTCAAGGTGGACATCAACGGCCAGCAGGTGCTGGTGAGCACCATCACCACCCCCATTCTGGTGGATGGCCAGTTCAAGGGGGTCGCGGCGCTGGATCTGGCGGTGGATTCCATCAGCCGTCAGGCCCAGTCCCTCAACAGCAACATCTATGACGGCAAGGGGGAGACCCTGATCGTTAGCGCCGCCGGCGTCATCACCGGCACCAGCGGCGACGCCAGCCTGCTCGGCAGCCGCGCCGACAAGCTGCTCGGCGATGGCTGGCAGCAATACCTCAAACCCGAGGTGCAGCGCCAGGAGCTCACCGATGCGTTTCGCATCTCGGTGCCCATCGCGGTGCCGGGCATGAGCCGCAACTGGGCCATCATAGTCACCCTGCCCTACAAGGTGGTGCTGGCCGGCGCCGATCAACTGGAGGCCCAGCTCGCCGACATGAACCGGGCCGCCATGACCCAGCAGCTCATCGGTGCCCTCATCGTACTGGTGTTGGCCCTGGCCACCATGCTGGTGATCGCCCGCAGCATCACGGGCCCCATCCGCCAGATGGTGAGCCTGGTGGATGACATCGCCGACGGTGAGGGGGATCTCACCAAACGCCTCAATACCCAGTCCCAAGACGAGCTGGGGGCCCTGGCCCGCGGCATCAACCGCTTTATCGACAAGTTGCAGGTGCTGCTGGGGGATGTGCAGAAGACCGCGAGCGAGGTCCATCGCCACGCCGGTGACACCGACCGCATCGCCGGCCAGACCGACAGCAACCTGCAGCATCACCAGGCGGAGATGGAGCAGATGCTGACCGCGGTGCAAGAGATGTCCTACGTCAGCCAGGAGGTGGCGACCCACGCCAACAACACCGCCGACTCGGCCAAGCAGGCCCAGGGGGCGGCGGATCAGGGCAAGGTGCGCTTCCAGCAGGTGATCCAGTCCATGCACAGGGTCGCGGCCGAATCGGGCAAGGGCGCCGAGGTGGTAGAGGGACTGGCCCACGACAGCGAACAGATCACCAGCATACTCACCGTCATTCAGGGCATCGCCGATCAGACCAACCTGCTGGCGCTGAACGCCGCCATCGAGGCGGCCCGGGCCGGCGAGCAGGGCCGCGGCTTCGCGGTGGTGGCGGACGAGGTACGCAAGCTGGCGGGCAACACCCAGCAGGCGGTGCAGAACACCCAGGAGCTGCTCGAGAAGATCCGCCACAGCTCGGCCAACGCGGTCAACGCCATCCAGCAGAGCCAGCAGCTGACCCATCAGGCGGTGGGCGAGGCGGACTTGGCAGAAGCGGCGCTCGACAGCATCTTCCAGGCCATCGCCACCATCAACGACATGACCTACCAGATCGCCTCCGCCGCCGAGGAGCAGAGCTCGGTTTCCGAGACCGTCTCCGGCAATCTGTCAAAAACCAACGCACTGGCCAACGACATCGCCGAAGATGCGACCAATACGGCCCAAGCCAGCCAGGCCTTGCGCCAGGCGGCCGAGCGTTTGCAGCAATTGCTCGGACAATTTCGTCTCAGCTGATAATTTTCATGCTCAGGGCTCTCCCCCTCGGGGGCGAGTCCGTTTACCATAGGCGCTATATTTGCCTGATGGCAGGCAATGTAGTGAGAGGTAAATGCCGTGCCCACCCCGGACCGTCGCCCACGTGGCCATAACAGACGAGCCCAGCAGCGTCGCCAAGACGAATCACAAGGAACCCTGCTCCATCGTATCAATGCCGCCACCCTGCCCCTGCGTCAGCGCCTCGGGCAAGGCATGAGTGGCCTGCGCAACAAGGAGGCCAGAACGGCTTCCTTCAAGCTGGCCAGCCCGCTGCCGCGCAAGCACACCATAGGTTTGCTGGTACTGATCCCGCTCTGGCTGCTGGTACTGATCTGGGAACCGGCCCCCTCGGCCCCCAGTGCTGCTCCGTCCGGCTCCCTCGCCGTGCCCCTGGCTGTGCCGACCCAGGCCCTGACCGTAGGCAATGACAGCACTGGCAGTGCGCCGGTCGCCGCCAAACCGGTGGAAGAGAAGGTAGACGGCAGCTGGCTGCAGCACGATGTGCAGGCCGGCGAGACCCTCTACTCCATCTTCCGCAAGTTCGAGCTGCCCGGCGCCGAGCTGAGCCGGCTGATCGCCATAGAGGGGCCAGACAGGCCGCTGACCCGGCTGCAGTCCGGCAAGTCGGTGTTCGTACTGGTGGACGCCAGTCGCCGCATCCAGCGAGTCGAGATCCGCTCCTTCGGTCAGGTGAATTATCGCTACGACCGACAGGGCGAAGGCTTCGCACTCAAGGAGTGAAACCACCGGCGATGACGCAATGAAACGGGAGGCCTGGAGCCTCCCGTTTTTTTGCGCTGCTGCCTGAAACAAGCCGCTGACTTCGCAATAGTTTTAGCTCGCTCAAAAAATGAAAAGTGCCAAATTGACAAGGGATCGGGCTTCAGTACAATCGATTGTGCTTTAGACAGGGATTGTACTACATGCGACTGGGACAAATTGACGTGATCAGTCATGGGTAGACCCTGGATCCTAGGCAAATGCTGCCCAACAAGGCGTTAGTTTCAATTTGTTATAGATAGGACTTACCACATGTCTGACATTCGCACCGGCCAAGTAAAATGGTTCAACGAAACCAAGGGTTTTGGCTTCATCGAGCAATCCCAGGGACCGGACGTTTTCGTTCACTTCTCCTCCATCCAGAGCACTGGTTTCAAGACCCTGGCTGAAGGTCAAAAAGTCCAGTTCACCGTGACCCAGGGCAAGAAAGGCCCGCAGGCTGAGAACGTGACTCTGCTCTAAGCCAGCCTCACCCGTGAACTCGCAGGAGGAGCCAAGGCCCCTCCTATTTTTTTGTCTGCCATTCCCCGCCCCGTATCAGGCGAGCTCTTCGCCGCCCTGACCTGCCTCTCCCCTCTCCCAAGCCGCCTACGCTCAGCTGCCGCCGCCATAGTCCATGGACCGAGGGCAATGACGGGAAACCGGCACAGGTGCTGACAAGCGGATATGGCAAAGCATCGCGGCGCGATACTGAATCTATTCAAGGGGATAAAGAGAACTGGCGATACTTCGAAGAGAGATTGGAGCGGGAAACGAGACTCGAACTCGCGACCCCGACCTTGGCAAGGTCGTGCTCTACCAACTGAGCTATTCCCGCAACAGGATGTCATCTGCACATGATTGGAGCGGGAAACGAGACTCGAACTCGCGACCCCGACCTTGGCAAGGTCGTGCTCTACCAACTGAGCTATTCCCGCAACGGAATATCATCTGCAGCACTTCATAAAACAAGTTTGGAGCGGGAAACGAGACTCGAACTCGCGACCCCGACCTTGGCAAGGTCGTGCTCTACCAACTGAGCTATTCCCGCAACAGGATGTCATCTGCACATGATTGGAGCGGGAAACGAGACTCGAACTC
>NZ_JAKZFK010000025.1:0-63957 GCF_022549315.1 Aeromonas sp. MR16
TGGATATTTACAACCTGGAGCGACCGCATCATACGTTGACATACAGAACCCCCGATGCGGTACATCGGGGGTTCTGAGTCACGTGAAGCTAGACGAAAATGTGTAAACCTATTTCAGGACTAGACAGTATTTTTCTGAGGCCGCAAGTCGTTGCCTGCCTCACAGAATTCGTGTCGCCGCTTACCTTTTGGTTCGAATCAAGTATACTTGCACGCGAATTTAAAGCGCCAAATTGTAAAAAGGAAATTCACGTGAATCCTATTGTAAAGTCATTCCAGTACGGTCAACACACCGTTACCCTGGAAACCGGTGTGATGGCCCGTCAAGCCACTGCGGCCGTAATGGTCAGCATGGACGATACCTGCGTATTTGTGACCGTCGTTGGCAAGAAAGAGGCCGATCACGGCCGTGATTTCTTCCCGCTGACCGTCAACTACCAGGAGCGTACCTATGCTGCTGGTCGTATCCCGGGTGGTTTCTTCCGTCGCGAAGGCCGTCCGAGCGAAGGCGAGACCCTCATCTCCCGTCTGATCGACCGTCCTATTCGTCCGCTGTTCCCGGAAGGCTTCCTCAATGAGGTTCAGGTGGTTGCCACCGTCATGTCCGTGAACCCGGCCGTGTCCCCCGACATCGTTGCCATGATCGGTGCCTCTGCTGCACTGGCCATCTCCGGCATCCCGTTCGGCGGCCCGATTGCTGCTGCTCGCGTCGGCTACATGAACGGCCAGTACGTGCTGAACCCGACCACCCAGGAACTGCCGCAGAGCGATCTGGATCTGGTCGTCGCCGGTACCGCCAACGCGGTGCTGATGGTGGAATCCGAAGCGGCCATCCTGTCCGAAGAAGTGATGCTGGGCGCCGTGGTCTATGGCCACGAGCAGATGCAAGTGGTGATCAACGCCATCAACGCATTCGCCGCCGACGTGGGTACCCAGCCGTGGGATTGGACCCCGCCTGCGACCAACGAAGCGCTGAAGGCCAAGATTGCCGAGCTGGCCACCGCCGAGCTGGGTGAAGCCTACCGCATCACCGAGAAGGCCGTGCGTTACGCCGCCATCGGTGCCATCAAGCAGCGTGTGGTTGAGCAAGTCATCGCCTCCGGCGTGGAAGAAGATGCCAAGAAGATCGGCGAAGAGTTCCACAGCCTGGAAAGCCGCATCGTCCGTGGCCGTGTGGTTCGTGGCGAGCCGCGCATCGATGGTCGCGATCCGGAAATGATCCGCGCCCTGTCCGTCGGCACCGGCATCCTGCCGCGCGCTCACGGCTCCGCCCTGTTCACCCGTGGTGAGACTCAGGCCATTGTGGTTGCGACCCTGGGTACCGAGCGTGACGCCCAGAACATCGACGAGCTGGCTGGCCACCGTGCCGACCGCTTCATGCTGCACTACAACTTCCCGCCGTACTGCGTCGGTGAGACCGGCATGATGGGTAGCCCTAAGCGTCGTGAAATCGGTCACGGTCGTCTGGCCAAGCGCGGCGTTGCTGCCGTGATGCCGAGCGCCGCCGAGTTCCCGTACGTGGTGCGCGTGGTGTCTGAAATCACCGAGTCCAACGGTTCCTCCTCCATGGCTTCCGTCTGTGGTTCCTCCCTGGCGCTGATGGACGCGGGTGTGCCGATCAAGGCCTCCGTCGCCGGTATCGCCATGGGTCTGGTGAAGGAAGAAGAAGGTTTCGTCGTGTTGTCCGACATCCTGGGTGACGAAGATCATCTGGGCGACATGGACTTCAAGGTAGCCGGTACTACCCAAGGTATCACCGCGCTGCAGATGGACATCAAGATCGAAGGCATCACCAAAGAGATCATGGAGATTGCCCTCAAGCAAGCCCGTGGCGCTCGCCTGCACATCCTGAAGGTCATGGACGAAGCCATCCAGGCTCCCCGTAGCGAGATCTCCGATTTCGCTCCGCGCATCCACACCATCAAGATCAATCCTGAGAAGATCAAGGATGTGATCGGCAAGGGTGGTTCCGTGATCCGTGCCCTGACCGAAGAGACCGGCACCAACATCGAGCTGGATGATGACGGCACCGTCCGCATCTCCGCCGTTGCCAACGAAGCCGCCATGGAAGCCATCCGTCGTATCGAGGCCATCACCGCCGAGATCGAAGTGAACCGCATCTATGAAGGCAAGGTTGTGCGTCTGGCCGATTTCGGCGCTTTCGTCAACATCCTGCCGGGTAAAGACGGTCTGGTACACATCTCCCAGATCACCGATGCCCGCGTGCAGAACGTGGCCGACTTCCTGAAGATCGGTGATGTTGTGAAGGTGAAGGTACTGGAAGTGGATCGTCAAGGCCGTGTGCGTCTCTCCATCAAGGAAGCGAATGCACCGACCGAAGCCGCCGCTCCGGTTGCCGACGTGGCCGTTGCCGCCGTCGAAGAGCCGACCGCCGAATAAGGCTGCCATGCCGTGAAAAAGCCGACTCTTGGGTCGGCTTTTTTTATGCCGGCGTTTCTCTCTGACTCTGTTGCAAGCGAGATGGCTTGTTCCTTTTGGCGCCAATTGTTATAAGGGACGACCCGCCTCTTCGCTGTCAAAAGGAATTGCAGTATGTCATGGGCCTATCTCAGGCATTTTCCCCCTCTGGTTTGGATCGTGATCCTGGGCACCTTCATGGTGCGCACCACTTTTTTCATGGTCTGGCCGTTTCTCTCCATTCTGCTCTACCGTGACTACGGTCTGTCGGCGACGCTGATTGGCCTCATCCTGGGGTCAACTGCGGCACTCTCTACCCTGGTCAGCTTCTATGGGGGCTGGCTGTCGGACAAGTGGGGACGGCGCAACATACTGTTGTTTGGCTGCCTGGTGTCGGCCTTGAGTGTCAGCCTGCTCGGGCTCTCCCATCAGGTGTTCTGGCTGGCGATCGGCGTGGTAGGCAGTGGACTCTCCTACGGGCTCATCGATTCACCGGGCAAGGCGCTGATGGCCGATAGCCTGGCCGAGCCGAAAGCTCGCGAGCTGGCGCTGCACCTTCGTTACTTTCTGCTCAACCTGGGCGCGGCCATAGGCCCCCTACTCGGTGTCAGCTATGGCCTGAGTGCCCGGCAGGAGACCTTTCTGTTGCTCAGTGCCAGCTATCTGCTGCTCGGCCTCATCTTCATACTCGGTTTTCGACTCGCGGGAGCTCAGGCAGGCAGTGCAGCCGGCCCCGGCATGCGGGCCGTGTTGCGCGTGCTCTGGCAGGACAGGGGCTTCCTGTTGTTGACCCTGGCCAACGTGCTGCTGATGCTGGTCTATGCCCAGTTCGAGTCGCCGCTCATCCAGTATCTGACCCGGGCGGGGACTCCCGAGGTGGAGCGGCTCATCGGCTGGCTGGTGTCGGCCAATGCACTGACCATAGTGATCCTGCAGTTCCCACTGTTGCACCTGACCGCCAACTGGCTCATCAAGAGCCGGTTGCAACTC
The DNA here is from genome assembly GCF_022549315.1 of Aeromonas sp. MR16. Classification (NCBI taxonomy): domain Bacteria; kingdom Pseudomonadati; phylum Pseudomonadota; class Gammaproteobacteria; order Aeromonadales; family Aeromonadaceae; genus Aeromonas; species Aeromonas sp. MR16. Next base: position 3,408 of record NZ_JAKZFK010000025.1, read on the forward strand.
GGGGTGGCGATCTTTCTTGGCGCTCAGGTGCTGTTTGCACTCGGGGATACCGCCATCTGGTGGCACTGGATAGTGGCGGTGATCCTGCTCAGCGTCGGTGAGTGCATCCTGTTCCCGCTGCTCAACGTGCTGATCGATCAGATGGCGCCAAGCCACCTCAAGGGCAGTTATTTTGGGGCCGCGTCCATGTCCGGGCTAGGGATCGCCATCGGGGCGCTGTTGGGAGGCTGGATCCTGACCAATTGGGGAGGCAGCTGGCTCTACGGGCTCATGGCGCTGCTCTGTCTGGCTATTCTGGTTCTCTATGGATGGGGGACCCGGATCCCGCGTCCGACGCTGATCCAGGTCAGTACTGAGTACTGAGGATTAGAAGGTCAGCACCTTGTCGGCCGCCAGGGTCCACTGGGCCAGCAGGGGCAGGGTGCCTATCTCGATGCCCTCGATAAGGGGCAGGGCCGTGATGCCGCGGGCATCGGTGCAAGTCTTGCACAGCCGGATCAGGGTGCCCTGTGCCAGCAGGATCTCCAGCATCTGGCGCAGGTTGTAGCCCTCGGCTGGCGCCTGGCTGGCCAGAGCGGCGCCGACGGCATCGGACATCAGGAACAGCTTCAGGATGACGCCACCCTGCTCGTTGAGGGCGATGGCCAGACGCAGGGCGTTGAACAGGGACTCGCTGCCATAGGGGGCGCCGTTGGCGATGATGACGATCTGTTGCTTCATGGGGCTCTCCGGATTGAAAGGTGTCATTGTAGCGCCATATGGACTCTGTTGACGTGATGGGGTCCCAAGTCTGTCGTAGGTTTTTTCCGCCGGCTTGACCTCGGAGGGTGAGTCAGGTCTCATAGGCAGCCATCCAATATGACAGAATGACGAGGTCGTTATGTGGAAAATTGCCGGAATGAGTATGCTGCTGTTGGCCGGTCAGGCCTATGGTAGCCAGGAGGTTGGCTGCAAGGCTCGGCATCAGGCGGTGACCGATCAGCTGGTCTTCGCCAAGGCACACAACAATGCGGATCAGGTGGCCGGGCTGGAGCAGGCCCTGCGCAACATCGAGACCCACTGCACCGATGCGGGCCTGATCGAGGAGCAACAACAGAAAGTGGCCAAGCAGAAGGAGGAGGTGGAAGAGCGCCTTGCCGATCTGCAGAGTGCGCGGGTGTCGGGCAAGCCGGACAAGATCGCCAAGAAGCAGGTCAAGCTGGAGGAGTCCCAGGCCGAGCTGCTGGAAGCCCAGCGCGAGCTTGAGGCGCTGCAGAAACTGATCAAGCCCTGACCGGGCTGCAGCGCAATAGAAAAAGCCGGGCATGCCCGGCTTTTTCTATTTCTGGATGGTGCAGTCCGTAACCCGCAGGTCCGGCATTACTGCCGATGCATCAGCACAAACTTGTCCATCAGCTGCTCTTCGGTCTCCACGTGGGCGGGATCCCAGATGATGCAGTCGATGGGACAGACGCTGATGCAGGTCGGCTTCTCATAGTGACCGACGCATTCGGTGCAGCGATCCGGGTCTATCTCGTAGATCTTGGCCCCCAGGCTGATGGCCTGGTTCGGACACTCGGGATCGCACATGTCACAGTTGATGCATTTGCTGGTGATGAGCAGCGCCATCTCAGGCCGCCGAGTGCGGCTGACGGGTGTCCTGACGATCGCCGAGGTTGCGCAGCAGTATGCCGTAGTTGATGTCGATCTCTTTGGGGACCGGCACATAGACCACGTGACCGTTGCCCGGCGCGGTGTCGATAAGCTCCCCTTTGCGGTTCTGCATCTGCTCCAGGTTGAAGCTGACGTTGCCCTGGGGCGTCATCAGCTCCAGGCTGTTGCCCACCAGGAACTTGTTCTTCACTTCCACTTCCACCATGTCGCCCTGACGGCCGGTGATCTCGCCGACGAACTGCTGGGTGTCGGAGACGGAGTAGCCGTAGTCGTAGTTCTGGTACTCGCTGTGGTTGTGGCGACGCAGGAAGCCCTCGGTGTAGCCGCGGTGAGCCAGGTTCTCGAGGGTGCCCATCAGGGTCGGATCGAACGGCCGGCCGGCGACCGCATCGTCGATGGCCTTGCGATAGACCTGGGCGGTGCGGGCGCAGTAGTAGAAGGACTTGGTACGGCCTTCGATCTTGAGGGAATGCACACCCATCTTGGTCAGACGCTCCACGTGCTCGACGGCGCGCAAGTCCTTGGAGTTCATGATGTAGGTGCCGTGCTCATCCTCGAACGCCGTCATGTACTCGCCCGGACGGTTGGACTCTTCCAGCAGCACCAGCGCATCGCTCGGTTTGCCGAGCCCCAGGGTGTTGTCCGGACGCACGGCAATCGGCTCCTGACGGTGGACTATCTGGCCCACGTCATCTTCCTTGCCCTCGTGCACCTTGTACTCCCAGCGGCAGGAGTTGGTGCAGGTGCCCTGGTTGGGGTCGCGCTTGTTGATGTAACCGGACAGCAGGCAGCGGCCGGAGTAGGCCATGCACAGGGCGCCGTGGACGAAGACTTCCAGCTCCATCTCCGGCACCTGCATGCGGATCTCCTCGATTTCGTCGAGGGAGAGCTCGCGGGACAGGATGGCGCGGGTCAGGCCCATCTGATGCCAGAACTTCACCGTGGCCCAGTTGACCGCGTTGGCCTGCACCGACAGGTGGATCGGCATGTCCGGGAAGGCTTCGCGCATCATCATGATGAGACCGGGGTCGGACATGATCAACGCGTCCGGCTTCATGTCCACCACCGGGCGCATGTCGCGGATGAAGGTCTTGAGCTTGGAGTTGTGGGGCTGGATGTTGGCCACCACGTAGAACTGCTTGCCCAGCGCGTGGGCTTCGTTGATGCCGAGCTGCAGGTTCTCGTGATCGAATTCGTTGTTGCGCACCCGCAGGCTGTAGCGCGGCTGGCCCGCATAGACGGCGTCGGCGCCATAGGCATAGGCGTAACGCATATTCTTGAGGGTCCCGGCAGGGGAGAGCAATTCTGGTCTGAACATGTTGGACTCTTTCTATCTGATTGCAAATCAGGACGACGCCACCTGATGGCGTCGTATTGGTTCATCTGTGATGCACGACGGTACTCGACGCACTGGCACCCGATGGGGTACACCCTGAGTATGAAATGGCTCGATACTCCTGATATACGGGGTGCGAGATTGTACTCGTCACTGGCCCATCATGCAATTTGAGCGGGTGACACAGGAGGTTCACGGTTGTTCATTTTACGCTCAGATTGTCGATGCTAGGGTGTCGGGGCGCCGATGGAGGGAATTGTTGAGGGCAGAATGGATCTTTTCCGCTAAAAAGCCCCCTCTTCAAGTTGAAATTTTGTCCGACTCGGGAAAGAATGCGCGCTCGGTGATTGGTCCAGGGCGCGAGTGAATCGCAGCAGGACAAACCGGGAAAAAAACAGGTCTCAGGCCCACAGGAACAGGAACAATACAGGAACTTTATGAATCCCCTTCGCATTGCCGCTTCGGCCCTTTTTTGTACTCTGACTCTGGTCAGCCAGCAGGCTTCCGCCGTTGAATACGTGCTGCCCGCCGCCAACAGCCGCCTGATCGGCGAGAATCAGGAGTACGTGGTGCCTGCGGATAATCGTCCGCTGGAGCAGATCGCCTCCGACTTCCAACTGGGCCTGACCAACATCATGGAAGCGAACCCGGGCGTTGACCCCTATCTGCCGACCCCGGGCAGCAAGCTGGTCATCCCCCATCAGCTGATCCTGCCGAATGCGCCGCGCGAGGGGATCGTCATCAACGTGGCAGAGATGCGTCTGTACTACTACCCGAAAGGCCAGAACGTGGTGCAAGTGCTGCCCATCGGCATCGGCCAGCTGGGGGTCAACACCCCGGAAAACTGGATCACCAAGGTGGAGCGCAAGCGCGCCAACCCGACCTGGACCCCGACCGAGAACATCCGTCGCCGCTATGCCGCCCAGGGCAAGACCCTGCCTGCGGTCTGGCCGGCCGGCCCGGATAACCCCATGGGCCTGCATGCGCTCTACATCGGCAACCTCTACGCCATCCACGGTACCAACGCCACCTTCGGCATCGGTCTGCGGGTGAGCAGTGGCTGCGTGCGCCTGCGCGCCGACGACATCAAGTACCTGTTTGACAAGGTGCCGGTCGGTACCCGCGTCCAGTTCGTGAACCAGCCGGTCAAGTCCACCGTCGAGCCGGATGGCGGTCGCTACATGGAAGTTCATGAGCCCCTGTCCCGTACTGAGGCGGAGTTCAATTCCAGCGAATCCGTGCCCTTGCCCATGACCCCGGCCATCACCCGCTTCATCGCCCACATGGACAGCGATTCCAATGTGGTCAAGCAGGTGCTGGAGCAGCGTAACGGCTTGCCGACCCGTCTTAACCCGCAGGCCTGATGGCCGCTGACGAGACAATGAACAACGGCGACCTCAGGTCGCCGTTGTTGTTTCTGCCGTGGCCGAGCCTTGTCTGAGTGGTTGTCAGGGTGAATGCACTCAGGCGGCGGGCGGGGCATAGAGGGCGAGACGGTTGCCCTCGGTGTCTTCGATGATGACCCGGGAGCCGTGGCCGCTGCCGATGCTGTGCAAGGGTTCGAGCACCCGTCCGCCGAGTTTGGGCACCATCTGCTCGGCCTCGCTCAGGCGATCATTCAAGGCAAGGTAGATGAGGGGGCCAGTGCCGCCCGGTTGGTGGTATTCGTCCATGGGGCCGAGGCAGGCCGCCGCGTTGTTGCCATCGTGGCGCAGCATGGCGAAGCGTATCTCCTCCTGTATTGGTGTGACCGGCACGCCGAGCAGGGCCGAATAGAAGGCCATGGCACGATCCAGATCCCGGGTCGGAATGTCGGCCCAGACCAGAGTGTTGTCCATCTTCGTATTCTCCAGACGTTCCCGGCCGATGCGGCCGGTGGCTCTTAGAGGGTAGGAGTGGCCGCAGAGGGGCGCCAGCAGTGAAAAAACGGCGCCTGATGGCACCGTTTTTGAGTGGGGAAGAGAAGTGGTTTCCGCTCTGTATACAGTCACTTGCCTGCGATGTTCAGGCCACCGAAGCGGCTCTGCGCCGGCGCGTCGCGGCCCTCCTCATCCTGGGCGTAGTCATTTGCCGGCGATGCTCAAACCACCGAAACGGATGAGGGGGGCATAGAAGCCCTTGCCATCGTCGTGGTGCAGTTGGCCGCCGACCGCTTCCAGCTCCCCCAGCAGGCGGTAGAAGTTGCCCGCCACCGTGATGCCGCGCACCGGTTGAACGCGCACGCCATCACGGCACAGGAAGCCGGATGCCCCGAACGAGAAGTCACCGCTCACCGCATCGGCGCCCGAGTGCAGACCATCGAGCTTGACCAGCTCCAGATACTCGCCGCTCTTGACCTCGGCTTCCGAGTGAGGGCCTGTGCCAAACACCAGGTGGCGGGCCGTCACATCCAGCGCGCCGCGGGCACTGCGGGCCGCCGAGCCATTGCTGGCGATGCCGAAGTGGTGGGCGGTGGCGCTGTTGTGCAGCAGGCTCTTCAGCTCCCCCTCGCCGATCAGCAGCAGATCCCGGGTGGGGGCGCCTTCACCGTCGAACCCCTTGATGTTCATGCCACCCGGCATATAGGTCCGGCTCTCCAGGCTGAGCCAGCGGGAGGCAACCTGCTGCCCCAGCTTGTCCCGCCAGGGGTTGATCCCCTGCTGGGCCCATTTGCCGGAGAGCGCCGCCTGGAAGCAGCCGAACAGGCTGGCCAGTGCGTTGGGGGTGAAGATCGCGCCGTAGCGACCACTTGGCACCGCCTCACCGGCCAGCAGGGCATGGGCCACTGCGTGGATCTGCGTGATGAGACTCTGGCTGTCCAGCTCGTCGAAGCGGCGGCCATATTGTCCCTGGGAGTGCATGGACTGGCGGCCACCGCGGGAGATCAGGGCCGAGCTGTAGCAGCCGACGCTGAACTCCTGATGCTGGCAGAGGGTGCCCCGGCTGTTGGCGAGCCAGAGCCGGCTCTCTCCCTCGAAGAAGCTGTTGTAGGGGGCGCCGGTCACATCGGGCTGCGCCAGCATGTCCGCCTCGAGGCGCAGGGCGAGGGCGATCTTCTCCTCCACCGGGGTGCCGTCAGGCTGATTGATCTCGGCGCAGTCGGTGCTGATCTGGCTGTCCTCGACCCGAATGGCCTGATCCGCATCCAGCTTGGCGAAGCGGCTGGCGTCACAGGCATCCTGCAGCATGGCGGCCAGGGCCGCCTCGTCCAGCGACTCCGAGTAGGCGATGCCGACTCGGCCCTCCTTGATCAGGCGAATGCCGATCTGCTGGCTGCTGGTGACCTTGTATTCGGCGAGTTCGCCCTTGTCGGCCTTGAGGGAGAAGGCCTTGTCCCGATTGGCGATAAGATCCGCCTCGGCACCGAGATCGGCGACCTGGTTGAGCAGACGGCTCAGCAATGCATTCATATCGAGTTGGCTCATCAGGCATTCCCCCCCACGAGGATGTTGTCTACCTTGAGTGGCGGCTGGCCGACCGAGGCCGGGATGGAAACTGAGCCCGGCAGGTTGTCAATTATGCTCATCAGACGTTCCCCCCACGAGGATGTTGTCTACCTTGAGTGGCGGCTGGCCGACCGAGGCCGGGATGGAAACTGAGCCCGGCAGGTTGTCAATTATGCTCATCAGACGTTCCCCCCCACGAGGATGTTGTCTACCTTGAGCGGCGGCTGGCCGACCGAGGCCGGGATGGAAACTGAGCCCGGCAGGTTGTCAATTATGCTCATCAGACGTTCCCCCCCACGAGGATGTTGTCTACCTTGAGTGGCGGCTGGCCGACCGAGGTGGGCACTGAGCCCGAGACAGAGCCGCACATGCCGGCGGCCAGCGCGAGATCGCGGCCCACCATGGAGATCTCCTTGAGCACCTGTGGGCCTGTGCCGATCAGGGTTGCCGATTTGAGCGGTTTGGTGATCTTGCCGCCCTCGATGAGGTAGGCCTCCTGCACGTTGAAGTTGAACTCGCCGGTACCCGGCTGCACCGAGCCGCCCCCCATCTTCCTGGCGTAGATGCCGTGCTCCACCGTGGCCAGCATCTCATCGAGCGAATGGTTGCCCGGCTCGATAAAGGTGTTGCGCATGCGCGAGGCGGGGGCGAAGCGATAGGATTCGCGCCGGCCCGAGCCGGTGCGGGCATGGCCGGTCTTCAGCGCTCCCATGCGGTCCACCAGGAAGCCGGTCAGCACCCCATCCTTGATGAGCTGGGTGTGCTGGGTCGCCATGCCTTCGTCGTCGACGTTGATAGAGCCCCAGGCGTTGGCCTGCAGGCCTTCGTCCACCGCGCTGACCGCCGGGTTGGCAATCAGCTCCCCCATCTTGTCGTGGAACACCGAGGCTTTCTTCGCCACCGAGGTGGTTTCCAGCAGATGGCCGCAGGCCTCGTGGAAGATGACGCCGCCAAAGCCACTCTCCATGATGACCGGCAAGTTGCCGCTCGGGCAGGGGGCCGCGCCGAGTTTCACCAGCGCCTGGCGGGTGGCGGTGAGGGCGAGCTCCCGGGGATCGATGAGGGCCGCATGCTCCCAGCCCATCAGGGCCCCGGGGGCCTCGTAGCCGATGCTCTGCTCGCTGCCGTTCTGGGCTATGGTCTGGGCCATGATGCGGTTGTAGTGGCGGCGGTCGCTGACCATGAGCCCTTCGCTGTTGAAGATCTCCACCTCCTGCTCCCAGCCCAGCGCATTGGCGGAGAACTGGCTCACCTTGGCGCTCTCGGCGCGGGCTGCGGCGTCCATGGCGTACAGGTAGGCAATCTTCTGCTCCAGCTGCTTGTCCGCCGATAACGGCAGCGCCACCGGGTTTCGGTCGGTGAAGCGGATGAAATCGAAGGCGGTAGCGGTCACCACGGGGTCACGCCTGTCCTTGGCCGCCAGCAGGCTGACGATGCGCAGCAGCTCGTCGCGATCCGCCAGATTGGTGTAGCCATACAGCACCTTGTGGCCGTAGCACAGCCGCACGCCTATGCCGAAATCGAGGCCGCCGCTGATATTTTCGATCTGGCTGGAGAGCAGGCTGAGCTGGCTGCGACGCTTGCGTTCCACGAACAGCTCGGCGAAGTCGGCGCCAAGCCGCAGCGCGTGATCGAGCACATCGCGGGCAATGGCGGGGGTCAGCAGGGAGAATGGGGTCATAGCATATCCTTTTCTGGTCTGAGCCTGTTCAGGGCCGTCCCCGGCGCCGAAGGGGACTGGGGACGGTTTCATTGTTACAGACCTGTGCAAAAAAGTCGTCATGGCATCATGCGATGATACCGATTGGGACAATCGGCTCGAGATCTGCACCCGCTAGCCAGCGGTCAAGGCTCACAGCAGCTCGTGGATCTCACCGAGGATTTGGTCAACCCACTGCTCGATGCGGGGCTCGGTCTGGTCGGCACATTGGCTGGCATCGTCGAGCAGGCACGATCACAACAGTTCGTGGATCTCGCCGAGGATCTGGTCAACCCACTGCTCGATGCGGGGCTCGGTCTGGTCGGCACATTGGCTGGCATCGTCGAGCAGGCACGATCAGAGCAGCTCGTGGATCTCACCGAGGATTTGGTCAACCCACTGCTCGATGCGGGGCTCGGTCTGGTCGTACTGGTTGGCATCGTCGAGGGCCAGGCCGACGAAGTGACGGCCATCGTCGATCAGCGCCTTGGAGGCGTCGAACTCGTAGCCTTCGTTCGGCCAGTAGCCCACCAGCTTGACGCCTTTTGGCACCAGCTGATCGTGCAGCAGGCCGAGGGCGTCCTGATACCATTCGCCATAGCCCAGCTGATCACCCATGCCAAACAGGGCGATGATGCGTCCTTCCAGATGGAGATCGGCGATGTCCTCCCAGCGGGATTCCCAGTCTTCTTGCAGCTCGCCGAAGTCCCAGGTGGAGATGCCCAGGATCAGGATGTCGTACTCCTGCATGCGGACGAGGGGCACATCCTTGATGTTGTGGAGATCGACCAGCTCGGGGCCGATGAGGGCGCGGATCTTCTCGGCGGCCATCTCGGTGTAACAGGTGGTAGAGCCGTAAAACAAACCAATCTTCATCTCGCTGTCCTTACCGTAAAACAGAGCCATCTCGTGTCATCCCCTGTTTTTTGCGGCAAACAGGGCATACTGGCTTCTTAAGACACGCCGGGGTGAGCATGGCGGGCCAGGTGGAGGGGCGCCAGTCTAACAGATTGCGATTCGCCCTTCACCGGGCAAGGGGTCAGAGGCCATCACTTGCCGTGCCTCGGGACCACGCTACAATGGCGCACCCTTTGTCGAAGACTCAAGCCCATGACCAAGCCCGCTCCCGCCCAGCACAACCATCCCCTGATCGAGCCCTTCCTCGATGCACTCTGGCTGGAGCGTGGCCTGTCTGACAACACGGTCAGCTCCTATCGCACCGATCTGGAGAAGTTTGCGCTCTGGCTCGATGAGCAGGGCGGCTCCTTGCTGCTGGTGGGGATGGACGAGATCCAGCACTACCTCGCCTGGCGGGTGGACAAGCAGTTTGCCGCGAGCTCCACGGCCCGCTTCCTGTCGGCCCTGCGCCGTTTCTATCAGTATCTCAATCGGGAAAAATTGCGCAGCGACGATCCGACCGTGTTGCTGGAGGGGCCCAAGCTGCCCAAGAAGTTGCCCGCCGATCTGAGTGAGGCCGAGGTGGAGGCGCTGCTGGGGGCACCGTTGGTGGACGATCCGCTGGAGCTGCGGGACAGGGCCATGCTGGAGCTGCTCTACGCCACCGGGCTGCGGGTCTCCGAGCTGGTGGGGCTCACCGCCGAGCACGTCAGCCTGCGCCAGGGGCTGGTGCGGGTGGTGGGCAAGGGCAACAAGGAGCGACTGGTGCCCATGGGGGAAGAGGCCGTCCATTGGCTGGAGCGCTACTACCGGGAGGGACGTACCCTGCTGCTCGGCGGCACCAGCTCGGACGTCGTCTTTCCCTCCAAGCAGGCCAGGATGATGACCCGCCAGACCTTCTGGCATCGGATCAAGCTCTATGCCATGCGCGCCGGGATCAGGGGGGAGCTCTCCCCCCACACCCTGCGCCACGCCTTTGCCACCCATCTGCTCAACCACGGCGCCGATCTGCGGGTGGTGCAGATGCTGCTGGGTCACGCGGATCTCTCCACCACCCAGATCTACACCCATGTGGCGAACGAGCGCCTCAAGACACTGCACGGCGAGCACCATCCGAGGGCCTGAATGCCTTCCCCTGACGAAAGCTGTCGTGCTTCGCCTGGAGCTTTCGCCCATAAAAAAACCGCCTGGTGGCGGTTTTTTTGCAAGTGCCGGGCAGGCCGCGAGCTTATTTGCCCTGCTGGGATTTCAGCAGATCGCGGATCTCGCTCAGCAGTTCCTGATCCTTGGTGGGACCGGCCGGGGCAGGGGCTTCCTCTTCCTGCTTCTTCTGCAGGGTGTTGACGGCCTTGAGCCCCATGAAGATGGCAAAGGCGATGATCAGGAAGTCGATGACGGTCTGGATGAATTTGCCGTAGGCGATGACCACGGCGGGCACCTCGCCTTCGGCGGCCTTCAGGGTCACGGCGAGATCGCTGAAGTCCACGCCGCCCAGGATGAGGCCGATGGGCGGCATGATGACGTCACCTACGAAGGAGGAGACTATCTTGCCGAAGGCGGCACCTATGATGATACCAACCGCCATGTCGATGACGTTGCCTCTGGCCGCAAAGGCCTTGAACTCTTTAATCAGACTCATGTTCCCCTCCAAAAATGGGTTCTGAGCGGCCGCTACCGCTCCTTTGATTTGAATAATAAAGCATCAGGAAAACAGAGGGATGCCCTTGCTGCTGCCTGTTGTCCTGATTAGCTTGCTGGGCCTCGGCCCAATTGGCAACCTGCTGGAATGGGAATTTTTTGCATTCGCCACTATTAATCAGTCTGTAATTTATGAGTTGAGCCACCAATGTCACTGGTTTACCGTATGAAACCTCTCGTTCATACCAAGTGAGTGAAATAGTGCACTATTTACTGCTGGGAATGATGCTGTTGTGCGCCTTTGCCGCCAACGCGGGGATGGATCCTCAACAATTGAAGCAGACCATAGCCCAGCGTCTCGGCGTGCGGGTCTTCCTGATCGACGAGACCCCGGTGCCTGGCCTCTTCCTGCTGGGCACGTCTCAGGGGCTGATCTACAGCGATGCCAGGGGCGACTATGTGCTGCAGGGCTCCATGCTGGATCTGGGTCACGGCATGAAAAATCTCACCATGCTGGACCAGCAACGCCAGCGCCGGCTGGCCCTGGCCCAGATCGGCGAGCAGCGGATGCAGCTCAAGGCCCCGCACGAGCGTCATCATCTCACCCTGTTTACCGAACTGGGTTGCCGCAACTGCCGGGCCACGCTGGATGAGTTGCCCATGCTGCAGGCGAGGGGGGTCAGTGTGCAGTTACTGCCGGTGCTCGGCCGCTTCGCCGATCTGGCCGATGCGCAGGCGCTCTGGTGCGATCCTGCACTTCTGGGTGAACTCAGTCTCAGTGATCGTTTGCCTGCGGCCGGATGTAATGAGATCCTTGCCCATCATATCGGCCTGAGCCAGTGGCTCGGGATCAAGGCGTCACCGAGCTGGGTCCTGCCAAACGGGGATCTGGTGCGCGGTTACCAGCGCCCTGAACAACTGCTCAAGCTACTGGATCATATCGATGCCCCTGCAAATCTGTCGTCGTCCGCGAGTTGATGATTCCCATCTGCCCGCCACCCTGCATCCCCTGCTTCGTCAAATCTTCGCCAGCCGCGGCGTGGAGGATCCCGCCCTGCTGGAGCGCAGCGCCAGCCAGTTGTTGCCGCCTCAGCGTCTGTTCGGCATGGAGCAGGCGGTGCCGCTGCTGGCCGCCGCCCTGAGCGCCCAGAAGCGCATCCTCATCGTCGGCGACTTCGACTGTGACGGCGCCACCAGCTCGGCCCTGTGCGTGCTGGCGCTGCGGGCCATGGGGGGGAAGAGCATCGACTTTCTGGTGCCGAACCGCTTCGAATTCGGCTACGGCCTCACCCCGGAGATCGTCGAGCTGGCGGTGGTCCGGGGCGCCGAGTTCCTGATCACCGTGGATAACGGCATCTCCAGCATCGCCGGGGTGGCCGCCGCCAAGACGGCCGGCATGCAGGTGCTGGTCACCGATCATCACCTGCCGGGTCATGAACTGCCCGCTGCCGATGCGATAGTGAACCCTAACCAGCGTGGCTGCGACTTCCCCTCCAAGTCCCTGGCCGGGGTGGGGGTCGCCTTCTACCTGATGGCGGCGCTCAACACCCATCTGCGCCAGACCGGCTGGTATGAGCGTCAGGGCATTCGCGTCCCCAATGTGGCGGACTATCTCGATCTGGTGGCCCTCGGCACAGTCGCCGACGTGGTGGCGCTGGATGGCAACAACCGCATCCTGGTCCATCAGGGGCTGCAGCGGATCCGGGCCGGTCGCTGCCGCCCCGGCATCCAGGCGCTGGTGGATGTGTCGGGCCGCGACGGTCGCCGCCTGTGCGCCGCCGATCTCGGCTTCGCGCTGGGCCCCAGGCTCAATGCGGTCGGCCGTCTCGATGACATGTCCCTCGGGGTCGCCTGCCTGCTGTGCGATGACATCAATCTGGCGCGCCAGCTGGCGGCCGAGATGGACAGCCTCAATCAGGAGCGCAAGGAGATAGAGCAGGGGATGCAGCAGGAGGCCCTCGCCACCCTGGAGCAGATCCGTTTTCGCGATGGCGAGGTGCCGTCCGGCATAGTGCTGCACAGAGACGAGTGGCATCAGGGGGTGGTGGGCTTGGTGGCCTCCAAGATCAAGGAGAAGTACTACAGACCGGTGATCGCGTTTGCCGAGAGCAGCGACACCGAGCTCAAGGGCTCCGGTCGCTCCATCCCCGGCGTGCACCTGCGCGATGCGCTGGAGCTGCTCGATACCCGCCATCCCGGCCTGATGGGCAAGTTTGGTGGCCACGCCATGGCGGCGGGGCTGACCCTGCCCAAGGCAAACATAGAGGCGTTCGGCCGGGCATTTGAAGCCGTCATCGCCGAGCTGGTGACGCCGGAGCTGCTGACCGGGGTGCTGCTCACCGACGGCGAGCTGCTGCCGGACGAGCTCAGCCTGGAGCTGGCGGAGTTGATCCGTGCCTCCGGCCCCTGGGGCCAGGCCTTCCCCGAGCCGCTGTTCGACGGCGAGTTCGTGCTGGTGCAACAGCGGCTGGTGGGGGAGAAGCACCTCAAGCTGATGCTGACCACGGATTCCGGCCACGCGGTGGATGCCATCGCCTTCGGGGTCGATCTCAAGCGCTGGCCGGATGCCTCGGTGAAGCGGGTGCGGCTGGTCTATCGGCTCGATGTCAACGAGTGGCGCGGCAACCGCAGCGTCCAGCTGCTGGTAGAGCATCTGGAGGCCGCCGGTCTCTAATATCCGCACCTCTGTCTACGTCGCTCAAGCCAACGGCCACCCTCGGGTGGCCGTTTTGTTATGGGAAATGGGACGGGGGAGTTGACCCGTCTATGGCTTCACAGTTTAAGCTCTCTTTCATAGGGTCGACTGACGACCCGCACCAAGAGTGGTTGCCATGAAAATATCCGAACTGGCGCGCCGCTGCGGCCTCGCCCGCTCCACCCTGCTCTATTACGAGAAGCTGGGGGTGATCGAGGGTGTGCGGGCTGCCAACGGCTATCGCCACTACGACGAGGCCGATCTGCAGCGGTTGCAGATGGTGCAGGCGCTACAGGCCGGTGGCCTCAGCCTCAAGCAGTGTCTAGCCTGCCTGGCGGGGGAGATCGATCAGGCTGCACTGCGGGCAAGGGTTGAGGAACTCGACATTGAGCTGGCCCGCATGCAGCGGGCCCGGGATCTGCTGGCGGATCTGGCGGGCATGAGTGCTCACTCCGGCGAGGCGTTCAAGGCCTGGCAGCTGCAACTGCGGCGAGAGGCGCCCCAGGCCTATTTCGACTGGGTGATGAGGCAGGGATTCAGCGAGAAGGATCGCTATCAGCTGCAGTGGCTCAGCAAAGACATGAACGAACACCAGCGATACATTCGCGATTTCAAACTGCTGCTGGATGGCATGAGCCACTGGGGGCCGGGAGATCGCGCCTTTACCCAGCAGCAGTTCGAGGCCCTCGCCATGACCCCCAACCGCATCCTCGACATCGGTTGCGGGCGTGGCGCCGCCACCCTGGCGCTGGCTCAGGTGTGCGACGCCCCCATCCTGGCCATCGATCTCGATGAGACGGCCCTGGCCGCCCTCGATCGTTCGGCCAGGGCGGCGGGCTATGAGCAGGTGAGCACCCTGTGCGCCAATATGGCGGCCTTGCCCTTGGAACTGGCGCCGGTCGATCTTATCTGGGCCGAGGGGAGCGCCTATGTGATGGGCTTTGCCGAGGCGCTGACCGCCTGGCGGCCCTTGTTGAGCGACCCCCACGGCAGATTGGTGGTCAGCGAATTGGTGTGGCTGACCGACGCGCCCCCGTCCGAGGCCAGGGCGTTCTGGCAAGAGGGGTATCCCGGCATGCAGACCCTGGATGCCTTGCTCGAGGCCATCCGGGCCAGGGGTTATGAGTGCCTCTCCCATACCATGTTGCCAGCGCGGGGGTGGCGCAATTACCTGGATCCCATAGATCGCAATCTGGCACACCTCGAGGGCGAGCTGGGAGACTCGGCGGCCTTCAGGGACTTAACCCAGGAGCTCGCCATCCACCGTCAGTATCTCGGCCACTATGGCTATGTGATGTGCTGCCTGCGGGCAGCCTGACACCGACAACATTCAACAGGAGACAAGATGAATATCCAGATCCGACCCGAAACCCGTGCCGACAGCGACGCCATCGAGGCGCTGACCATAGCCGCCTTCCTGGAGGCGCCCCACACCGACCACAACGAGCAGCTGATCATTCGCGATCTGCGCGCGGCCGGGGCCCTCAGGCATTCGCTGGTGGCGGAGCAAGAGGGCGTCATCGTCGGCCACCTCTGCTTCTCGCCGGTGACCATCAGCGATGGGAGTCAAGGCTGGCTTGGTCTCGGCCCCATTGCCGTTGCGCCAAAGTGGCAGGGGCAGGGCATAGGTGCCCAACTGATGCGGGCCGGACTCAAGGCCCTGGATAGCGATGGGGTCGCCGGTTGCGTGGTGCTGGGGGATCCCGGTTTCTACGGCCGCTTCGGCTTCCTGGCCGATGAGCGGCTGGTGCTGCCCGGCATACCGCCTGAGTACTTTATGGCCCGGCGGTTTAGGGATGAGCAGGCCCGCGGCGAGGTGAGCTATCACGCCGCCTTCCATCAGGGGTGAGAAGCAGGAACAGGGGAGCCATGGCTCCCCTGTTTTTTTGGGGGAGAGATGGTGAATATTCATTGCCAGCCTACGGTATCAGGCAGCGGTTTCATCTCCTGAACCTGCATTTTGGCCCGGCTGAATATGGGTTGGCGACCCATTTTGTGATATATTCGGCTCCTTCCCCTTGCGTCCCCGAAGGAGCCTGATCCCTTGCCAGGCCTTGGTCGTTTACAGACTGGGCTGATGTCTCTTTTCATCGCCTGCATCCTGTGGCTGGCGGCCCTCGCGGCGGCCGGGCTGGATGCATCCGTGCGCATCGCCCAAGCCGAGAGGCCGGTGGCGCAGCAGCTGTACGAGGCGTCGGACAGTCGACTGACCGAGGAGATCGGCCTGCCCCCCGGCGGCCAGTGGCGGCTCAGCTTCGAGCAGGGACGACGGTTGGAAGGGGTCGATCCCGAGCGCTATCGTATGCTGCTGGCCTGGTTCCAGCACGACATTCAGGGCTGGCTCTGGGGCCTGATGTTCTTTCTGCCCCTCATCTACCTCAGGCAGGTGCCTGTTCACTTCGGCTATCTCCATCGGCGCCTGCTGGGGTGCCGCCATCTCAGATTCAGGTTCTGCCACGGCGACTGACGGCCGGCTCGCCATCCCGCGCGTGCCCGACCCAGCGTCTTCCTCATTGCATTCGGCTCCCCGAGCCATGCTGACTGCCGCCTCCGTTCGTTGCCGCGCCTTGTGATCCCTGTCCCGCCAGCATGACTGCCGTTCGGGACCAGACTGTCCGCGCAACCCGTGAGCCGACCCGATGGAATATTACCTAAACCTGTTCATTCACTCGATCTTTGTCGAAAACCTGGCCCTGGCCTTCTTTCTCGGCATGTGTACCTTCCTCGCGGTGTCGAAGAACATCAACACCGCCTTTGGCCTTGGCATGACGGTGCTGGTGGTGATGGTGATCGCCATTCCCCTCAACAACCTGATCTACCGCCATATACTGCGCCCGGACAGTACCTTCCTCGGGGAATTTGATCTGAGTTTCCTCGATTTCATCATCTACATAGGCGTGCTGGCGGCCCTGGTGCAGGTGATGGAGATGGTGCTAGACAAGCATTTCCCGGCGCTCCACCAGGCCCTGGGGATCTACCTGCCGCTGTTGACTGTGCACTGCGCCATTTTCGGCGGTGTCATGTTCATGGCCCAGCGGGATTACGACTTCATCGAATCCGTGGTCTATGGGGCGGGCTCCGGGCTGGGCTGGCTGCTGGCCATCGTCGCCATCGCCGGCCTGCGCCAGAAGATGAAGTACTCGGATGTGCCCGAGGGGCTGCGGGGAATCGGCATCACCTTCATCGTGGCGGGGCTGATGTCGCTCGGCTTTATGTCGTTTTCCGGCATCTCGCTCTAAGGTGCAGGGAAACGACTGACGGCCGTCAGTTCAGATGTTTGGCCATGTTGTAGCCGGTGATCACAAACCCCAACTCCTGGTAGAGCGCCAGTGCCCGCGGGTTGTCCTGGGCGACCCGCAACTTGATCTGGCCGATGCCCAGCGCCTGCAAGCTGGCCTCCAGCGCCGCCATGGCGGCCTTGCCATAGCCCAGGCCGCGGCGGGACGGCGCCATGTAAAAGTCGCAGATAAAGGTTTCGCCCTTGGCGGTGTCGATGGCGTGCCAGAGGTAGCCGAGAGGTTGGGTATCTATGTCGAGCGCGCCGTCATCGGCCCTCGGCCCGCCTGCGGGCACGATGCAGAGCAGGTGGTGGTTTGGCGTGGCAACCCCCTGGGGCAGGGACTGGTGCAGGCTCTGCTCGGCCTTGTGGCGGGCGGTGGGCAGATCATGACCATGATTGCTGGCGAGATCTTGCGCGTAATCCTCGATGAAATAGGCGCAATAGGTGGGGTAATGCTGCTCACTCATGGGGAGCAAACGGACGAGGGGAGTCGGCATCCTGCTGATCACTCAATGAGAAAATGAGCGGTCACGTTAACCCGCTAAGGGGGAGCAGGGCAAACATCCTGGCCTCTGGAGGCGTCATTGCGGATAAAATAGCACCAATAAAAAGAGCGCCCTTGGGCGCTCTTTTTTTGACGAAGGAGGGAGGCAGTCTGGCCTCTCTTCCTTGCGAGGTTATTTGACCTCTTCGCCCTTGGCTTGCAGATCCGCGTGGTAGGAGGAGCGCACGAAGGGACCGCAGGCGGCGTGGGAGAAGCCCAGCCCCATGGCGACATCCTTGAGCTCGTCGAACTCTGCCGGCGGCACGTAGCGCTTCACCGGCAGGTGGTGGCGGCTCGGCTGCAGATACTGGCCCAGGGTCAGCATGTTAACGCCGTGCTCGCGCAGATCGGTGAGCACCTGCACGATTTCCTCGTTGGTCTCGCCGAGGCCCATCATGACGCCGGACTTGGTCGGCACATGGGGGTGCATCTCCTTGATGCGGCGCAGCAGCTCCAGGGACCACTTGTAGTCGGCGCCGGGGCGGGCGACACGATACATGCGCGGTGCGGTTTCCAGGTTGTGGTTGAACACGTCCGGCGGGGTCTCGCGGAACACCTCCAGCGCCTGCTCCATCCGGCCACGGAAGTCCGGGGTCAGGATCTCGATGCGGGTCTGGGGGCTGTGCTCGCGGATCTGCTTGATGCAGTCGGCGAAGTGCTGGGCACCGCCGTCACGCAAGTCGTCGCGGTCCACCGAGGTGATCACCACGTATTTGAGCCCCATCTCCTTGATGGTCAGCGCCAGCTTCTTCGGCTCGTCGGGATCCAGCGCCAGCGGGCGGCCGTGGGCCACGTCGCAGAAGGGGCAGCGACGAGTACAGATGGCGCCCATGATCATGAAGGTGGCCGTCCCATGGTTGAAGCACTCCGCCAGGTTGGGGCAGGAGGCCTCCTCACAGACCGAGTGCAGCTTGTTCTTGCGCAGGGTGCTCTTGATGTGCTCGATCTTCTGGCTCGACGGCGGCAGCTTGATCCGCATCCAGTCCGGCTTGCGTAGCACTTCCTCGTTGGGATCCGGCATGAATTTCACCGGGATCAGGGCCATCTTGTCGCCATCGCGCAGCTTGACGCCCGGCTCCATACGAACGGGTTTGCTCATGATTCACTCTCGGTGTTTGTTATTGTCTGATTGATAGCCACCAGGGTCATCGCTGTGCCCTCATGGCCGCGCGGCATGGACGTGCTCATGCCGCCTCTTCGGTATTGGTGATCGTTTGATAGCCGATCAGGCTGGCCAGTTCGGCCACCAGGATGGATTGCGCCTCGGCCACGCTCTGCGGGCCGCCCAGGGCGCTGGTCTGGGTCATGGCCATGCCCGCATAGCCGCACGGATTGATGCGCAGGAAGGGGGTCATGTCCATGTTGATATTCAATGCCAGGCCGTGGAAGGAGCAGCCCTTGCGGATGCGCAGGCCCAGCGAGGCCAGCTTGGCCTCCATACCGAGCGCGTTCTTCACGTAGACGCCGGGGGCATCGGCCTTGGCATAAGCCTCAATACCGCTCTTTGCCAGGGTGTTGATGATGGCGGTCTCGAGGCAGGTCACCAGCTCGCGCACCGTCAGCTTGCTGCGGCGCACATCCACCAGCACGTAGAGCACCAGCTGGCCGGGACCGTGATAGGTCACCTGGCCGCCGCGATCGCTCTGCACCACGGGGATGTCGCCGGGGGCGAGCAGGTGTTCGGCCTTGCCCGCCTGCCCCTGGGTGTAGACGGGATCGTGCTCCACCACCCAGAACTCATCGGGGGTGTCGGCGCAGCGCGTGTCGGTGAAGGCCTTCATGGCATCCCATACCGGTTGGTAGGGGCGGCGGCCCAACTGTCGGACGAGCAGCTGTGGCTGGGCAGGCGTTTGGAGTGACATCTTTCCTCACTGACGGGCGCTTGAGCCGGCAAAAAACGGGATGGCAAATAATCGCTCGCCCCTGGGGCGGGGCGAGAGAGGTGACTTACAGGACGTAGCGAACCAGCTCGATCTTGCCAAGTGCGGTGTACATGGCTTCGATGTGTTCCTTGCTCTGGGCGTTGACCGTCACCCGCACCGAGTGATAGTTGCCCTTACTGCTGGGCTGAACGGTCGGGCTGTAGGTACCGGGGGCGTGCTGCTGCAATACTTCGACCACCCTGTCCGGCAGGGCCGGGTCGGCCACGCCGAGCACCTTGAACGGGAACTTGCAGGGAAACTCCAGCAGTTCATCAAACTTGGTATTCATTTACTCACCTTTTGGCGTCGTCATGAGACGACTTCATCTGTGATCTTGTATGGCCGATGAGGCATCAGGCCGCCAGTACCTGTCAATATGGGCATGACCCACGCCAGGATCAAGGTCCTGGCCGGTCGACAAGACGTGGAAGTGCTGCTTTTTACCACAAATAGACCCTCGGCGGAACCTGCAGTTTGCAGGGTTATTCGCTCGCAATGGCCTTAACTGGAGAGCGGCGCCCATTGGCGCCGCTCCTTTATCACTATTTTATGCTGTGGCTTACTTGAACCAGCTGGAGACCAGCAGCACCAGGTAATCCCACAGGCGGCTCACCAGCCCGCCTTCCTGTACCTCTTCGAGGGCGACCAGCGGAACCTGCTTGATCTCCTTGTCACCCTGTTTCAGGAATACGGTACCGACCCGTTGGCCCTTGGCCAGCGGTGCCTTCAGCTCGCTTTCGAGCTGGAAGTCGGCCTTGAGGTTGTTGCCCTGACCGCGGGTGACCAGCACGGAGACGTCTTGATCCACACCCAGCTTCACCTCGGACTTGTCACCCATCCAGATCTTCTGGGTGACCAGCACGGTGCCGGCCTTGTAGGGGGTCAGGCTCTGGAAGAAACGGAAACCGTAGGTGAGCAGCTTCTTGCTCTCGGCGGCGCGGGAACCTTCGCTGCTGGCGCCCAGCACCACGGCGATCAGGCGCATGCCCTCGTTGTTGGTGGCGGAGGAGACCAGGTTGTAGCCGACCTGGCTGACATGGCCGGTCTTGATGCCATCCACCTGCAGGGACTGATCCCACAGCAGGCGGTTACGGTTGTGCTGGGTGATGCCGTTGAACACGAAGGACTTCTGGGAGTAAACCTTGTACTCCTCCGGCAGATCGCGGATGAGCGCCTGACCCAGGCGAGCCATGTCGTGAGCGGTACTGTAGTGGCCCTCCGCATCCAGACCGTGCGGGTTCATGAAGTGGCTGTCGTTCATGCCGAGCTTGGCGGCCCAGCTGTTCATCAGGCTGGCGAAGGAGTCGGTGCTGCCCGCCAGGTGTTCGGCCATGGCGACACAGGCGTCGTTGCCGGACTGAATGATGATGCCCTTGTTCAGATCATCGACCGAGACCTGTTTGCCCACCTCGATGAACATCTTGGAGGAGTCGGAGTAGTTCTTGGACCAGGCGTTCTGGCTGATGGTCACCATGTCGGTGCGCTTGATGTTCCCCTTGGCCAGCTCCTGGCCGATGATGTAGGAGGTCATCATCTTGGTCAGACTGGCGGGCGGCAGACGCTCTTCGGCGTTCTGCTCGGCCAATACCTGACCCGAGTAGTAATCGATCAGAATGTGGGCCTTGGCGGAGATCTCCGGCGCGGCGGGCACGACCATGGGCGCGGCGTTCAGGGTCGGCACCGGCTGGGCGGTCGGCAGGGCTGAATCCGGCGTCGGCACTGGCTGATTGGCCTGGGCGGTGGCGCTTAACAGGGAGGCCAGAATAACGGAGCGGGCAAATTTGGACATCTTGAAATTCCTGGTGCCTGGATGGGGAGTACCCAAGTTAAAACAAGTTAAAAAAAGCGGGCTTCACTATACCAGATGTGCTCGTCGGTCATAGTCCGACATGCGATCTGGACGGGTTTTTATGGCTTTCGGCTCGGCGTCACGCCGGGATACGACGTGACGCCTGGACGACCGGGTGGCCCAGGCGAGTGGGCCGCCCCTATCAAGGAACGATAAAGGCCTGCTCCAGTCCACCCTGACGGATCTGCTCCAGCAGGGGGGCTTGCTGATCCGCCGCGACCGGCCCCAGCAGGACCCGGAAGATGGCGTCATGGGCCACCACCTGGTAGGGCACGCCATAGCGCTGGGTCATCACCTTGCCCATGGCCTCGGCCCTGGGTTGGGAGCCGCTCGCCAGCACCTGGATCATCTTGCCCTGGCCGGTCTGGGCCGCAGAGAGGGTGGAGGTCGCGGTGGCGGCGGCCTTGGGCGGGGTGGCTGGCGCCGGCTTGGGAGCCGGTGCCGGGGTAGGGGCCGCAGGCTTGGGCTCACCCAGGAAGGCGCCCTCCTCGGCCGGGGCGGCCGGCTGCATGGGCTGCATCGGTGTCATGGGCACCATCTCGACCATCTGATCCGGGGTGTCGTTGATGAGCTCCAGCCGTACTCGCGCCTCGCCGTTCTCCACCATCTCCAGCTGCTTGGCGGCCGCATGGGAGAGATCGATCAGCCGATCGCTGCCGAAGGGGCCGCGATCATTGACTCGCACTATGGTCTCCAGCCCGTTATCCAGGTTGGTGACCCGCACATAGCTTGGCAGCGGCAGGTTGCGGTGGGCTGCGCTGAACTGGGTGCTGTCCAGCACGTCGCCATTGGCGGTCTTCTGGCCGTCCAGCTCCTGGGCAAGCCAGCTGGCGGTGCCCTCCTCGCTGTAGTGCTTGATGTCGCGCCACACCTCGTATTTCTGCTTGCCAATCCAGTAGTCCCGGTTACCGCTCGCGCTCAGGGGTTCGGGGCGCGGGATGGCGCCGGTGGCCTGGGGGATCTCGATCACCTGAGGTTTTTCTTGCGAGGCGGGTTCCTCGGGCAGGGGGAGCTGCTCCGGTTGGCTGCTACAGGCGGCCAGCAACAAGGCCAGGCTGAGGGGGAGAAGTTTGTGGCTGTAATGCATAAGCGTCCTGGATGGCTTGACTGAGTTGATGCACCGCCATCGCATAGAGAGGGCTGCGGTTATAGCGGGTGATCACATAAAAATTGTGGCGCGCGACCCAGTATTCGGGCCCGTCTGCCTGCTCCAATGCCAGCAGTTTTACCGGCGTGTCCGGTGCCAGCGGGGTGGCTATCTCTACCCCAGCGGCGGCCAGTTCGGCCCATTGCTGCTTGAGGTCCGGACTGGGCGCCAGCAGGGTATCCACTGGTACCAATCCAATCAAGGCGGGTTCGACTACCGCCTCTCCCCACCGCCAGCGATGCTCGGCGAAGTAGTTCGCCACGCTGCCGATGGCATCGACCGGATTGGCGAACAGATCCCGTCGGCCATCCCCGTCAAAATCGACCGCGTAGTGGCGGTAGCTGGAGGGCATGAATTGCCCCATACCCATGGCGCCCGCATAGGAGCCCTTGAGATGGGTGAGCGACCACTTCTCCTCCCTGGCAAGCAGCACCAGCTGGGCGAACTCCTTGGCGAAGAACTCTGCCCGCGCCGGGTAGTGGAAACCCAGGGTGTAGAGGCTGTCGAGCACGGAATGGCGGCCCATCTGGCGGCCATAGAAGGTCTCGATGCCGATGATGGCGACGATGAGGGAGGCGGGCACCCGGTAGTGCTGCTCGGCCCGCGCCAGTGTCTCGGCGTGGCGTTGCCAGAAGCCGACCCCGTCCCGGATCCGCTCGGGGGTGACGAACAACGGCCGGTAGCGATGCCAGGGTTTGGCCTCCCAGGGGCGGGCTATGGTGTCGAGGATCTCCTGGCGCAGTCGAGCCTGAGCCGTCGCCGCTTGCAGCTCGGCAAGGGGCACGGCTTGCTGCTCTGCGAGCCGGCCGAGTTGCGGCGGCTCGGGGGCGGCGCTGGCTGGCAAGGAGCCGAGCGCCAGCGCACAAAGAGCGAGCCACCGCAACCGACGCATCAGGCGAGCAATCTTCTGTGGGTCTGGATGGACATCAAGATGCCGAAGCCCGCCATCAGGGTCACCATGGAGGTGCCGCCATAGCTCACCAGGGGCAGGGGCACCCCGACCACAGGCAGTATGCCGCTCACCATGCCCATGTTGACGAACACATAGACGAAGAAGGTGAGGGTCAGGGCACCGCCGAGCAGGCGCTCGAAGCTGTTCTGGGCCTGCATGGAGATAAACAGGCAGCGGCTGATGATGTAGAGGTAGATCACCAGCAGCAGGGCCACGCCCACCAGACCGAACTCCTCGCTGAACACCGCGAAGATGAAGTCGGTGTGCCGCTCCGGCAGGAACTCCAGCTGGGACTGGGTGCCCTGCAGCCAGCCCTTGCCGAACACGCCGCCGGAGCCGATCGCTATCTTGGACTGGATGATGTGGTAGCCGCGGCCGAGGGGGTCTTTCTCGGGGTCGAGCAGCATCAGCACCCGCTGGCGCTGATAGTCGTGCATCAGGAAGAACCAGAGCACCGGCATAAAGGCGCAGATCAGTAACACTGCGAGCCCGATCAGCCACCAGCTGATCCCCGCCAGGAAGATGACGAAGAAGCCGGAGGCGGCCACCAGGATGGAGGTACCGAGATCGGGCTGGGCCGCGATCAGCAGGGTCGGCAGCAGCACCATTACCAGGGCGATCAGCACGTGGCTGAACTTGGGCGGCAGGGAGTGACGGCTGAGCCAGGCAGCCACCATGATGGGCATGGAGAGCTTCATCACCTCTGAGGGCTGGAACTTCATGAAGCCGAGATCCAGCCAGCGCTGTGCCCCCTTGCCGATGTGACCGAACACATCCACCGCGATGAGCAGCAGCACCACCACGGTGAAGGTCGGTACCGACCAGCGCGCATAGAGAGAGGGTGGCAACTGGGCCAGGCCGATCATCAGGCCGAAGGCCAGACCACCACGCACCAGCTGGCGCACGATGGAGTCGAAATCCTGCCCAGAGGCGGAATAGAGCACCACCATGGAGAGGGTCATCAGGGCCAGCAGACCGAGCAGCAGCGGCAAGTCGATGTGCAGGCGATACCAGATGCTCTGCTGGCGAGCGGAATTACTCATTGGAGACGGCCTCGCTTGGTTTCTGACCCTGGCCCGGAGTCGGGCTCAGATCTGGCGTAGGGCTCGGGGTGGATGGTTTGGGGGCCGGCGGCAGCTGCGGCTCGGGCGGCAACAGATAGGCATCCAGCATCTGGCGTGCCACGGGGGCTGCGTTCTTACTGCCCCCCCCTGCGTTTTCCAGCACCAGGGCGACCACGGCCTTGGGAGCCTCGAAGGGAGCGAATGCAACGAACAGGGCGTTGTCACGGTGCTCTACTTTGATCGCATTGGCGTTGTAGACCTGGTTCTCCTTCAGGCCGACGACCTGAGCCGTGCCCGATTTCCCCCCGGAGGTGTAGGGCGTATTGGCAAAGGCGTGGCGGCCACTGCCTTCACGTCCTTGGTTGACTCGCCACATTCCCTCTTTGGCTACCTGCCAATAGCTGTCACTCTTGGTCTTGAGTGCGATGTTGGGGTTGATAGGAGCGTTGACTACGCCATCTTGGGAAGCCGTGCTCTTGAGCAGGTGTGGCGTCACGTCGTGGCCGTTCTGGGTCAGGATGCTGATCGCCTTGGCCAGCTGGATCGGGGTGGCGCTCCAGTAACCCTGGCCGATACCGATGGAGATGGTGTCACCCTGGTACCAGGGTTGACGCCAGCGGGCCATCTTCCAGTCGCGGGACGGCATGACCCCGCGGGTTTCTTCATACAGATCCACTCCGCTGTACTGGCCGAAACCGAACTTGGTCATGTAGGCGTGGATCTTGTCGATGCCGACCCGGTAGGCGAGATCGTAGAAGTAGGTATCCGCCGACACCTCGATGGCGCGATAGACATCGAGCCAGCCGTGGCCCCAACGGCGCCAGTCACGAAACTTCTTGGTGGTGCCCGGGATCGAGAAGCTGGGGCCGCCAAAATAACGGTAGTTGGGGGTGATGGCCCCTTCGTTGAGCCCCATCACCGACATCATGGGCTTGACGGTGGAGGCGGGGGCATAGATGCCCTGGGTGGTGCGGTTCACCAGCGGGCGCGCCGGATCGTTGAGCAACGCCGAATAGTTGGTGTTGGAGATGCCGGTCACGAACAGGTTGGGGTCGTAGCTTGGGCTCGACTCCATGGCCAGGATGGCACCTGTGTTGGGATCCATCATCACGATGGCGCCTCGCTGGCCGGCCAGCAGCTCCTGCGCCTTCAGCTGCATCCTGATGTCGATGTTGAGGTAGATGTCCTTGCCGGGCTCAGGCGGCTGGAACTTGAGGGTACGCACCACCCGGCCGCGGTTGTTGACCTCGACCTCCTGGTAACCCGCCACGCCGTGCAGCTGATCCTCGTAGAACTTCTCCACCCCCTGCTTGCCGATATCCTTGGTGGCGGCATAGTTGGCGAGCTTCTCTTCCTTGTCGAGGCGCTCCACGTCGCGGGTGTTGATCTTGGCCACATAGCCGATGGCATGAGTGAGGGTATTGCCAAACGGATAGTAACGCTTGAGGTAGGCCTCGATGCTGGCGCCCGGGTAGTTGTGCTGGTTGACCGAGAAGAGCGCGACCTGATACTCGGTCAGCTTCTCGAACAGGGGGACTGGCTTAAAGCGGCGTTGGCGCTTGACCTCGGCCAGGAACTTCTCCTTGGTGCCTTCCGGCAGCGCCAGCAGGGTGATCAGCTCGTCGGCGGTCTGCTCCAGATCGCCGGTCTCTTCCGGCACTATTTCCAGGCTGTAGACGGGGCGGTTCTCGGCCAGCAGCACGCCGTTGGCGTCATAGATGAGGCCCCGCGGCGGCGCCACCGGCACGACCCGGATGCGGTTGTCGTTGGAGCGGGTCTGGTAGGTATCATAAGACTCTACCTGCAGGTAGTAGAGGTTGCCCAGCAGCACCAGCATGAGTACCACCATACCGATGTAGGCCACCAGGGTGCGCCGAAAGAACAGACGTCCCTCGGCACTGTGATCGCGCATCTCGATGCGATTCTTCAGCATGCCGCTACCTTATGGCCGACGAGGGGAAAGAGATCAACCACATGGGGCCACGCCCTGTGATCTGGCTGGGGATGTTCCAGATATTCATGGCTCATTCCCTGTGATACGGGTGATTGGTGGTGATGCTCCAGGCGCGATAGAGGCTCTCTGCTACCAGCACCCGCACCAGCGGATGGGGCAGGGTCAGCGGCGACAGCGACCAGCTCTGCTCGGCGGCGGCTTTGCACTCGGGCGACAGGCCTTCTGGCCCACCGACCAGCAGTGCGACGTCGCGGCC
The DNA here is from genome assembly GCF_022549315.1 of Aeromonas sp. MR16. Taxonomy (NCBI): domain Bacteria; kingdom Pseudomonadati; phylum Pseudomonadota; class Gammaproteobacteria; order Aeromonadales; family Aeromonadaceae; genus Aeromonas; species Aeromonas sp. MR16. The sequence goes on from NZ_JAKZFK010000025.1 coordinate 29,719, forward strand.
ATCCAGCTTCCAGGCTTCCAGCTGGGTGGCGAGCTGCTCCGTGGTCCAGGGCTTGCCCGGAATATCCAGGGTGACGAGGCGGGAGCGGCCGGCGGCGGCCAGCATGGCTTCCCCTTCCTTCTGCAGGATGCGGGGAATGTCGGCATTCTTGCCCCGTTTGCCGGCACCTATCTCGACGAGCTCGAACGGCATGTCTTTCGGGAAACGGCGACGGTACTCTTCGAAGCCATGCTCTACCCAGGCAGGCATCTTGGTGCCCACTGCAATCAACTGGATCTTCATCTTTCTTTACACTTGCACCCTTGTATTACGCTTGCGCACTCTTATTGCGTTGGCACTTGGGCGCCGCCCCAGAGCTTTTCCAGTTGGTAGAAGTCGCGGTATTCATCCTGCATCACGTGGACGATGACAGATCCCATGTCCACCAGCACCCATTCACCGCTGAGCTGGCCTTCCACGCTGAGCAGACTGAGCCCGGCGTGGCGTGCCTCGCTGGCCAGATTGTGGGCGATGGCACTGACATGGCGACTGGAGTTGCCGGAGCAGACGATCATGGTGTCCGTGATGGTGGATTTGCCGCGTACATCCAGAGTGATGATATCGCGGCCTTTCATGTCATCGATCTTGTCGACGATAAAGGCGAGTAATTCGTGGCCTTGCAATGTCTTCTCCTACTCTGTCCGGCGCGCTGCATAGCATCAGGGCGGCGGATTATATCATGGTCATTCCCGTTTCCCAGTCCGGCAAAGGGGAACGCATCCGGGGCTGCCTCATGGGAGGGCTAGCCCTTATTGATCACTATAGTGCGCAACCGGACCGGACAATAGTCGCCTCGTCTCCGCTGCGCCTCAGGGTGTCGGCTGGTAGAGCCTGTGCTGCGCAATGTAGCCGGCCACCGAGGCCGGCAACAGATACCTGGGATCCTGTCCCGCCGCCAGCAGGGCTCTGAGCCGGGTGGCCGACAGCTCGATGGGCAGGTTGTCGCTAAGCCAGATGTACCCCTGACGATGGCGGTGCAGATCCTGAGGATATTGCGTCTGATGGCGGGCTAGCAGCTCGGCCACCTCGGTTGGGTAATCCGGTTGCCAGCCCGGGCGCAGGCTCACCACCAGATGGGCATAGTCGAGCAGTTCCCGCCAGCGATGCCAGCTCGGCAATGAGAGCAGCGAGTCCATCCCCATCAGGAAGCAGAGCGGGGTGTCCGGCAGTTCCTGCTTGAGCTCGATGAGGGTGTCTATGGTCCAGGAGGGCTTGTCCCGTTGCAGCTCCCGCTCATCCACCCGAAAGCCCGGGTTCTCCGCCGCCGCCAGCCTGACCATGGCCAGGCGTTGCTCGCTCGAGCAGAACGGGCTGGCTCTATGGGGGGGGATATGATTCGGGATGAGGCGGACTTCGGCCAGTCCCAGCGCGGCCCGGGCCTCGATGGCGGGACGCAGGTGGCCGATGTGGATGGGGTCGAAGGTGCCACCCAGGATCCCGATGGGGGCCTTCAACATGCGCTTGCCCCTGTTGGCTTGGGGAGGACTCTGGGGGGGAAGCGGCCCTCCTGGGTATCGATGGGGGCCTTCAGCATGATGCAGGCTCCAGCAGGGGGAGTGGGGTGGCATCGCGAAAACCCAGGGCGATAGTCTGCAACATCAGCCAGGCCTGCTCGGTGTCGAAGCGGCGCTGGGCGTCGTCGAGCCGGGCCATCAGCTGCCATAGCTGCTGTAGCTTGCCAAACGGCAGCCGGGTCAGGGCCTGTTGAATGAGCTGCTGGCGGCTCTGCCAGATGCGCAGGCGGGAGAAATGCTCCACCAGCGGTTGGCCTGCCCGGGCGGCCAGGGCCAGCTCGGTGAGCTGCTCCAGCTCGCGGCACAGGGCCCAGGCCAGCATGCCGGGCTCGGTGCCCTCGGCCCGCAGCGCCAGCAGGATGCGCTGGGCCCGGTTCACCTTGCCCTCCAGCAGGCAATCGATGAGCTGGAACGGCGTGAAGTGGGCGTGGCGAATGATGGTCTCTTGCAGATAGGCGACGCTGATGGGCTGGGGCGGTGACAGCAGGGTCAGCTTCTCTATCTCCTGGCTCGCGGCCAGCAGGTTGCCCTCATAGGCATGACACATGAAGTTGATGGCATCCGGCATCGCCTTGAGGCCGAAGCGCTGGAAACGGGCCCCCATCCAGCGCGGAAAGAAACGGGGCTCGGGGTGATTGACCGGCACATAGGTGCCAATCTGCCCGAGCTTGTCGAACCAGGCCGCCTTCATCTGGGTTTGATTGAGGCGATTGCCACTCAACACCAGCAGCAGGTCGGGATGCAGCTGTTTGCCGATTTCCGTGATGCGGGCGGCGAGATCCTTGTCGACCTTGGCGGGCAGCTCCAGCTCGATGATCTGGCGGGCCGAGAACAGGCTCATGGCCTGGCAGGCATCGTAGACCTGGTTCCAGTCCAGCCCGGCTTCGACCACGAAGCTGTGGCGCTCATCGAAGCCTTGTTTGCCGGCCAGCTGACGAATGGCGTCGATGGCCTCCAGTTTGAGCAGCGGCTCGTCACCGAAGATCAGATAGCAGGGCTTGAGCCCTGCCTTGAGATGGTCCGCAAACTGCTCGGGATAGACTCTCATCGAGATACTCGCATCAGAACTTGACCTGGCTGGGTTGATGGATTGCAAGGCCGCTGGCCAGCCCTGGCATCTTGAGCAGCGGCTCGTCACCGAAGATCAGATAGCAGGGCTTGAGCCCTGCCTTGAGATGGTCCGCAAACTGCTCGGGATGGACTCTCATCAAGATACTCGCATCAGAACTTGACCTGGCTGAGCTGACGGATCACCAGGCTCGCGGCCTGTTCCTGCATCTCCTTGCCGAGCTGCTCCTGCTCGCGGGAGGAGGCGAGGGCCGCATCCGGCTTGTTCAGGAAGCTACGGTTGAAGGTGATGGGGAAGACCTGAGTCGGCTTGCCCGGCATGCTGATGCTGAACTGGGTGCTGTAGCCCAGCAGGTACTCACGTTCCTGGCCGATGGCGTCGACGGAGGCAACCTGACTGCTGCTGCTGATGCCCGCCAGGGTCATCACCGGAATGCCCTCCTTGTCGGCCAGGCTCACCCCGGCAGCCTTGAGACGAGTGGTCACCATGCGATAGAAATCGCTCTTGTTGTCACCGACCACCTTCATGGTCATCAGCTCGGGGGGGATGGCGGTTCCCCGCATCTGAAAACCGCAGGCCTGCAGCAGCAGGCCCGTCAGCATGATGGCAATCCAGCGAGTAAGGGGCATGCCCATGTGAATTCCTCTTTGAATGATTTAAAAGACGGCGGGCCAGGCCCGCCGTCGTCATCGTTGGCGAGTGTCCGTTGCGGGATCAGTTTGCAACGATGTTGAGCAATTTGCCCGGCACGTAGACCACCTTGCGCACTGTCAGGCCGTCGGTGAACTTCTGCACCGAGGCATCGTTCATGGCCAGCTTCTCGACCTCGGCCTGGCTTATCTCGGCCGGCACTGTCAGCTTGCCGCGCATCTTGCCGTTGATCTGTACCACCACCAGCTTTTCGGTCTCGACCATGGCGCTCTCGTCGGCCACCGGCCAGCCGGCCACGTCGATGTCCCCTTCCTTGCCCAGCATCTTCCACAGCTCGAAGCCGATGTGCGGGGTGATGGGGTAGAGCATGACCAGCACGGCTTCCAGCGCTTCCTGCATCAGGGCGCGGTCCTGCTCGCCGGTATCCAGCTTGGAGAGATTGTTCATCAGCTCCATGATGGCGGCGATGGCGGTGTTGAAGGTCTGGCGACGACCCACGTCATCGCTCACCTTGGCGATGGTCTTGTGCAGCTCGCGGCGAACGGCCTTCTGCTCGTTGCTGAGGGCGGCCAGGTTCAGTGCGGGGGCGGCACCTGCACTGACGTGCTCGAAGGTCAGACGCCACAGGCGACGCAGGAAGCGCTGGGCCCCCTCGACGCCGGAATCGGACCACTCCAGGGTCATGTCGGCCGGGGAGGCGAACATCATGAACAGACGCACGGTATCGGCGCCGTAACGCTCCACCATCAGCTGGGGATCGATGCCGTTGTTCTTGGACTTGGACATCTTGGTCATGCCAGAGTGGATCACCTCGCGGCCTTCATTATCCACCGCCTTGGTGATGCGACCCTTGTCGTCCCGCTCCACCTTGACCTCGGTCGGGCTGACCCAGACGTTGCCGCCCTTCTCGTCCTTGTAGTAGAAGGCGTCGGCCAGCACCATGCCCTGGCAGAGCAGGCGCTTGAACGGCTCGTCGCTGTTGACCAGGCCGGCGTCACGCAGCAGCTTGTGGAAGAAGCGGGCGTACAGCAGGTGCATACAGGCGTGCTCGATGCCGCCGATGTACTGATCCACCGGCAGCCAGTGGTTGGCGGCCGCGGGATCCAGCATGCCCTTGTCGTAGTCCGGGGAGCAGTAGCGGGCGTAGTACCAGGAGGACTCCATAAAGGTGTCGAAGGTATCGGTCTCGCGGAAGGCTTCCTGGCCGTTATAGGTGGTCTTGGCCCAGGCGGCATCGGCCTTGATCGGGCTCTGGATGCCGTCCATCACCACGTCTTCCGGCAGCAGCACCGGCAGTTGCTCTTCTGGGGTCGGTACCACTGTGCCGTCGGCCAGGGTCAACATCGGGATGGGGGCGCCCCAGTAGCGCTGACGGGAGACACCCCAGTCACGCAGGCGGAAGTTGACGGTGCGCTTGCCCTTGCCCTCGGCCTCCAGCTTGGCGGCGATGGCATCGAAGGCGGCCTGGAACTCGAGGCCGTCGAACTCGCCGGAGTTGAACAGCACACCCTTGTCGGTGTAGGCGGCGGCAACAACGTCCGGCACCTCACCCTCGGCGGGCTTGATGACGGCCTTGATCTCGAGGCCGTACTTGGTGGCGAACTCGTGATCGCGCAGGTCGTGGCCGGGCACCGCCATCACGGCGCCGGTGCCGTAGTTCATCAGCACGAAGTTGGCGACCCAGACCGGCACCTTGCGGCCATCCAGCGGGTGAATGGCATAGAGGCCGGTGGCCATGCCCTTCTTCTCCATGGTGGCGAGCTCGGCTTCGGCGACCTTGGTGTTCTTGCACTCTTCGATAAAGGCGGCAAGCGCCGGATTGTTTTCGGCGGCTTGCTGGGCCAAGGGGTGACCGGCGGCGATGCCCACATAGGTCACGCCCATGAAGGTGTCCGGACGGGTGGTGTAGACCTCAAGATGCTCGTCCTGGCCCTCGACCCGGAAGCTGATGTTGACCCCTTCGGAACGGCCGATCCAGTTGCGCTGCATGGTCTTGACCATCTCGGGCCAACCGTCCAGGTTGTCGATATCGTTCAACAACTCCTCGGCATAGTCGGTGATCTTGATAAACCACTGAGGGATCTCTTTTTGCTCCACCGGGGTGTCACAGCGCCAGCAGCAGTTGTCGATCACCTGCTCGTTGGCCAGCACCGTCATGTCATTCGGGCACCAGTTGACGGAGGAGGTCTTCTTGTAAACCAGACCCTTCTCATACAGCTTGGTGAAGAACCACTGCTCCCAGCGGTAGTAGTCAGGCTTGCAGGTGGCCAGCTCCCGGTCCCAGTCATAGCCAAGCCCCAGCATCTTGAGCTGGTTCTTCATGTATTCGATGTTTTCGTAGGTCCAGGGGGCCGGCGCAGTGGCGTTCTTGATGGCGGCATTTTCTGCCGGCAGACCGAACGCATCCCAGCCGATGGGTTGCAGCACATTCTTGCCATTGAGCCGTTGATAACGGGAGATCACATCACCTATGGTGTAGTTACGCACGTGCCCCATGTGTAGACGACCAGACGGATAAGGGAACATGGACAGGCAGTAGAACTTCTCCTTGTCTACTTTCTCCACGGCCTTGAAGGTTTTCTTGGCATCCCAGTGCTGTTGCACTGCTGGTTCGATGGATTGGGGAACGTATTGCTCTTGCATTGGTGACATCCGGATCTGTGAAATGAATAGATAAAACGGCTGGGAAATCCCGATAGAATACCCATATCCTGCGGCGGCAACAACCGCCAGCATCCGCCGGGTCTCGGGCCGGCCATGATCAGCGAGTAGCAGAGGAGTAACGGCCATGGACAAACGTCGACAAGGGTATGAAGCCTTCATCGCCCAGCTCAAGAAGCACTGGGAGGAGACGGAAGAGTTTCAGGGAGAGCGTCTCAACCGCATGATCGCCAAGGTGCAGGCGTACCTTGAAGCGGCCGGTGACCTGACCCAGGACGAACTGGCACTGATCGCCGAATACGTGAAACGGGATCTCGGCAACTATGACGAGGGACGGGCCGAGGCGCCGGAATCGGCCTTTATGCTGGCATTGAAAGATACAGTGTGGTCCTGGCTGGCGGATGTAACCGACCGCGCCCAGGTGGAGTGGAGCGAGCTGGCGGACGAGCTGGAGCACAAGGGCGTTTACCGGGCTGGCGACTGGGTCGGGCTCGGTGTGCTGGTGTGCGACCACTGCGAATGGCGCCATACAGTACTGCACCCGGAACAGCTCGGCACCTGCCCCGAGTGTGGCGCCAACGAGTATCACCGCGAGCCGCTCTCTCCTTGAGCCGCTGGCCACGACAGCACATGAAAGAGGCGCCCATGGGCGCCTCTTTTTATCGGGTTGGGTAGCCGGTCTATGACCCCGATCAGAGGGTACGAGCCCAAGGATGGGCACGGGGGCGCAGGGCTAGCCCCAGTCCCAGCAGCAGGGCGGCGATGCCATACATGGGCCAGCTGCCAAAGCGCAGGTAAGGAGTCGAGCCGTGAGCGGGGCGCACCTCGGCTCGCAGCACCCCGGCCTCGAACTGCGGAAGCTGGGCTATGATGCTGCCGTCAATCTCGGTGACGATGGTGATGCCGGTGTTGGTGTCGCGCAGCAGCGGGCGAGCCAGTTCGAGGGCGCGCATGCGGGCGATCTCCATGTGCTGCCAGGGGCCAATGCTGGTGCCAAACCAGGCGTCGTTGGAGACGGTCAGCAGGAAGTCGGTATCCGGCTGCACGTTGCGGCGTACCTCGTCCGGGAAGATGATTTCGTAGCAGATGGCGGCGGCGAACTTGAGCCCCTTGGCGAGCAGGTTCGGCTGCACCTCGTCTCCCCGGCTGAAGGAGGACATGGGCAGGTTGAAGAAGGGCGCTATGGGGCGCAACAGATCTTCGAAGGGCACGAACTCGCCGATGGGCAGCAGGTGGTACTTGTAGTAGCGGTTCTTGTGCTCGTAGTGGTAGGACTCCTTGCCGTCCAGATCCTGCACCCCCATGCCGAGCACTGTGTTGAAGAAGCGCTGCTGCTGGAGATCGTAGTGAATGATACCCGCCAGCAGGCCGGTGTCGTTCACCTTCATCGCCTTGTCCAGGCTCTCCAGATAGGTGCCCATCTCCTTCTCGATGGCCGGGATGGCGGATTCAGGCCAGACGATGATGTCGGCATCCTGATTCTCGCGACTCAAGTCCTGATAGGTTCGTACCGTGGGGATCAGCGCCTCCGGATCCCACTTGAGGGACTGGGCGATGTTGCCCTGCACCAGCGCTACTTTTACCGGCTCGCCCCGGGTCACCCAGTTCAGTTGCATCAGCCCCTGGGCGGTGCCCACCAGGGCAACGGGGACCAGCAGCCAGGCCGGCTTGCGGCTCTGCCAGGTCAGCCAGAGCGCGGAGGTACACAGCAGCAGCGCCAGTGTGATGCCCTGCACCCCGAGGATGGGGGCGAAGCCCTTGAGGGGGCCGTCGATCTGGGTGTAGCCGAACCAGAGCCAGGGGTAGCCGGTCATCACCCAGCCCCGCAGCCAGTCGGCCCCGAGCCAGAGCGCCGGGAAGGCGAGCAGCCAGCGACTCCAGTGACGACCGCTGAAGAAGCGGGCGAACAGCCAGCAGGCCAGGGTCGGGTAGAGTGCGAGGTAGGCGCAGAGCCCGGCCAGCAGCACGAAGGCGACCGGCAACGGTATGCCACCGAACTCCGTCATGCTGACATGGATCCACCACTGTCCCGGCAGGAACAGCCCCATGGCGTAACCAAAACCACGCCAGGCGGCTTGCTTGGGGTTGGCCTTGTCCAGCAGGGCGTAGAGGCCGAGCAGAGACGGGATCACCAGAGGCCAATAGCCGAAGGGGGAGAAGGCAAGTACGGCGATGGCGCCAGAGGCCAGGGCAAACAGGCTGATCAGGAGTTTCGATTTCACTGGGGCTAGGGGCTCGATTGGACTGAATGAAAGTTGAATGGCCGACATCTTAACCGCAAACCGCGCCAACGGCGAGCCTCCCGATTTGGCACTGAATCCTGAGGGAATATGGAGGGGATGGTCTGGGTCAGAATGACAAACGCCCCTCAAGAGGGGCGTTGATAGACAGGACAAAAGCGGGGTGGGATCAGGACTCCGGCTGGGCTGCCGCGTGATTCTCCGGGATCTTCACCTGCAGCTGTTGCAGGCGGCGTCTGTCTGCGTGCATCACCTTGAACAGGTAGCCGTCGAGCTCGATCTCCTCGCCCTTCTTCGGCAGGTGGCTGAAGGCGTGCATCACCAGGCCGCCGACGGTGTCCACCTCTTCATCGCTGAACTGGGTGCCGAAGAAGTCGTTGAAATCCTCGATCTCGGTGAGGGCGCTGACCGAGAAGACCCGCTTGCTGATGCGGCGGATCTCTTCCGGCTCGTCCTCGATGTCGTCGAACTCGTCATCGATCTCGCCGACGATGAGCTCCAGTATGTCCTCGATGGTCACCAGACCGGAGACGCCGCCGAACTCGTCCACCACGATGGCCATGTGGTAGCGCTCCTCGCGGAACTCCTTGAGCAGACGATCGACCCGCTTGCTTTCCGGCACTATCACGGTCGGGCGCAGGATCTGCTCGAGCTGCAGCGGCTCGCTGGCGTGGTGGCCACCGAAGCCGAATGGCAGCAGATCCTTGGCGAGCAGAATGCCTTCCACGTGATCCTTGTCTTCGTTGATCACCGGGAAGCGGGAGTGGCCGGATTCGATGATGACCGGCAGGAACTCGTCCACCGGTTGGGACTTCTCGATGGTTACCATCTGGGAGCGGGGGATCATGATGTCGCGCACACGCAGCTCGGCAATTTCGAGCACGCCCTCGATCATGTCCTTGGTGTCCTGATCGATGAGGTCTCGCTCCTCGGCGTCGGCTATCACTTCCACCAAATCGTTGCGGTCTTTTGGCTCGCCCTGGAAGAGTTGGCTGAGTTTGTTTAGCCAGGTTTTCTTCGGCGAGCCGGTACTAGGGTGATCGTCGGTCATTTTCTCTCTTGGTTACTCGTTTGAACACATAGGGATTCTGGTCTGGCTATATAAGGATGATCGCAGTCTGTTTCAGTCAGGTGACCATCCCGGGTGCCTTTATGCTTCGACTTCGTCGTCGAGATAGGGATCTGCAAAGCCTAGCTCCTGCATGATGTCGCGTTCTGGAACTGCACCATCTCATCGGCTTCGATTCGCCTTTATTATTCGACTTCATCGTCCTGATAGGGGTCAGGGAAGCCGAGCTCCTGCATGATGTCGCGTTCCAGCTGCTCCATCTCCTCGGCTTCCTCGTCCTCGATATGGTCATAACCTAGCAGATGCAGACTGCCGTGCACAACCATGTGAGCCCAGTGGGCCGCCAGCGGTTTGCTCTGCTCGAGGGCCTCGGCCTCGACCACCTGGCGACAGATCACCAGATCCCCGAGCAGGGGCAGTTCCATGCCGGGAGGAGCCTCGAACGGGAAGGATAGCACGTTGGTGGGCTTGTCCTTGCCGCGATAGGTGAGGTTGAGCTCGCGGCTCTCTGCCTCGTCCACCAGCCGTACCGTCACCTCGGCCTCCTCCTGGAAGCCCAGAATGGTGCCGTCGAGCCAGCCTTGCAGTTGGGCTTCAGTTGGCAGGCCGTCCGGGCTGGCGCAGGCCAGTTGCAGATCCAGGGTCACGCTCATTGGGCACTCTCTTCTCTTGAATTGGCTTTATTGGATTTGTTCGAGAGGGACTCGGCCTGGGCGGCGTCGAACGCCTCGTAGGCTTGCACTATGCGGGCCACCACAGGGTGGCGCACCACGTCTTTGGATTCGAAGAAGTTGAACGACAGGCCATCGACTCCTTGCAACACCTCCAGGGCGTGGCGCAGGCCGGATTTGGTGCTGCGGGGCAAGTCCACCTGGGTGATGTCGCCGGTCACCACCGCCTTGGAGTTGAAGCCGATGCGGGTCAGGAACATCTTCATCTGCTCCGTGGTGGTGTTCTGGGCCTCGTCGAGGATGATAAAGGCGTCATTGAGGGTGCGGCCGCGCATATAGGCGAGCGGTGCCACCTCGATGATGTTGCGCTCCATCAGCTTCTCGACGCGCTCGAAGCCCAGCATCTCGAACAGGGCGTCGTAGAGCGGGCGCAGGTAGGGGTCCACCTTCTGGGAGAGATCCCCGGGCAGGAAGCCGAGCTTCTCCCCCGCTTCCACCGCCGGACGGGTCAGCAGGATGCGGCGGATTTCCTGGCGCTCCAGGGCGTCCACCGCGGCGGCCACCGCCAGATAGGTCTTGCCGGTACCGGCCGGGCCTATGCCGAAGCTGATGTCGTGGCGCACTATGTTGGCGATGTACTGCGCCTGATTCGGGCTGCGGGGCTTGATGAGGCCGCGCTTGGTCTTGACCGTCACCTCCTTGCCATAGGGCAGGGATGAGGCCTCTTCATCATCTTGCTCCAGCACCCGGGATTCTTGCACCGACAGGTGCACCATCTCCGGGGTGATGTCGGTCACCTTGCCGCCCTTGAGGGGCAGGGTTTCCACATAGAGGTGCTTGAGGATGACGGCTGCGGCATCCACCTGCGCCTGCTTGCCGAGCACTTGAAAATGGTTGTCACGGTAGCTGATCTCGACGCCGAGGCGGCGCTCCAGCTGCTTGAGATTGTCGTCGAAGGGGCCGCACAGGCTGGCGAGGCGCTGGTTGTCGGCGGGCTCCAGGTGCAGATTCAGGGTCGAGATGTGTCGGCTCAAGGTGTCCTCGTCTCAGCTGTTCCGCCATCCGGCCGTGCCGGATGGCGATGGTTGTTCAATGGGGCCTGAAGGCGGCAACGCCCAATTCATCCGGTACGTTGTCCGGGCGGCGAGCCAGGATCTCCTGGGGTGCCGTGGCGATGCGCAGATTCATTTCGTCCTCGCCGCGGATGAAGCGGCCACGCAGGGAGTAGGGGCGCACGTCGGTGATCTCCACGTCGGCGAAGCCACCAATCAGACGGTGCGGGCCTTCGAAGTTGACCACCCGGTTGTTCTCGGTGCGGCCACTGAGCTGCATGGGATCCATCTTGGAGGGCCCCTCCACCAGGATGCGCTGCACCGAGCCCAGCATGGCACGGCCGATGAGCATCGACTGGTGATTGATCTGGTTCTGCAGCCGGGTGAGGCGGGCCTTCTTCACCTCCATGTCGACATCGTCCGGCAGATCCGCGGCCGGGGTGCCGGGGCGCGGGCTGTAGATGAAGCTGAAGCTCATGTCGAAGTTGATCTCCTCGATGAGCTTCATGGTGGCCTCGAAGTCCTCGTCCGTCTCGTTCGGGAAGCCGACGATGAAGTCCGAGCTCATGGTGATGTCGGGCCGCACGCTGCGCAGGCGACGGATCTTGGACTTGTACTCCAGCACTGTGTGCGGGCGCTTCATCATGGTCAGGATGCGATCCGAGCCGCTTTGCACCGGCAGGTGCAGGAAGCTGACCACCTCTGGGGTGTCCCGATAGACCTCGATGATGTCATCGGTGAACTCGATGGGGTGGCTGGTGGTGTAGCGAATGCGGTCGATGCCGTCGATGGCGGCCACCAGCCTGAGCAGCTCCGCGAAGGTACAGTGATTGTCATCGAAGGTGGGGCCGCGATAGGCGTTGACGTTCTGGCCGAGCAGATTCACCTCGCGCACCCCCTGCTGGGCGAGCTGGGCGATTTCGTAGAGTACGTCGTCCAGCGGCCGGCTCACCTCCTCGCCACGGGTGTAGGGCACCACGCAGAAGGAGCAGTATTTGGAGCAACCTTCCATGATGGAGACGAAGGCGGTGACCCCCTCGGCACGGGGCTCCGGCAGGTTGTCGAACTTCTCGATCTCGGGGAAGGCGATGTCCACCTGGGCACCTCGCCCCTCCTGGACCTGCTTGATCATGGCGGGCAGACGATGGAGGGTTTGCGGGCCGAAGACGATGTCCACATAGGGGGCGCGCTGGCGCAAGTTTTCCCCCTCCTGAGAGGCGACGCAGCCGCCCACGCCGATCACCAGGCCTGGTTTTTTCAACTTGAGCTTCTTCCAGCGACCGAGCTGGTGGAACACCTTCTCCTGGGCCTTCTCGCGGATGGAGCAGGTGTTGAGCAGCAAGACGTCGGCCTCTGCGGGCTCCTCGGTCAGGGTGTAGCCGTTGCTGGCATCCAACAGATCCGCCATCTTTGACGAGTCGTACTCGTTCATCTGGCAGCCCCAGGTCTTGATATGAAGTTTCTTGCTCATCGCTACTCTTGACTATTTTTGCTATCGACAGGGTCAAAGGACCGGCCATTTTACTCCTCAATCCCGGTGCTGACCAGTCTGGGGCCATCGGGCCCGCCACGGGGCCGGTTGCCCCGCCAGTCGCGGCCTTGCCGCTGATCCGGCAAGGCAATTCGCCGCCTCTCTCCTGATTATCCCGCGCCCTTGCGCTATCATGCCTCCATTCGATTTAGCCTCTGGCTCCTCGCCTTGGGCGATCCTCTTTCAGGAAGCACGCTATGGAACACTGTGATATCGCCATCGTCGGCGCCGGTATGGTGGGGGCCGCCACCGCCTGCCTGCTGGCGGCGCAAGGCCTCTCCATCCGGGTCATCGAGACCCAGCTGCCCGAGCCCTATGCCCCCGAGCAGCCGCTGGATCTGCGGGTCTCCGCCATCAGCCAGGCCTCGGTGGCCCTGCTGGATCAGGCCGGCGCCTGGCAACATCTGCAGCAGATGCGGCTGTGCCCCTACCGCCGGCTGGAGACCTGGGAGCTGGACGGTTTTGCCACCCGCTTCGATGCCGCCGATCTGGGGCTGCCCCAGCTCGGTTACATCATCGAGAACCGGCTGGTGCAGCTCGCCCTGCTCAAAAGGATGGAGGACTTTCCCAACATCCAGACCCACACCCCGGCGGCGGTGCAGAGTCTGCGCCAGAGCGCGGACGCCGCGGTGCTGACGCTGAACGATGGCACCGAGCTGGCCGCCCGCTGGGTGCTGGCCTGTGACGGCGCCGAATCCCTCACCCGCCGCCTCACCGGCATCGGCGTCTCGCGCTTCGAGTACCGCCAGCACTGCATGTTGATCAACATCGACACCGAGTTTGAGCAGGAAGACATCACCTGGCAGCAGTTTACCCCGAGTGGCCCGCGCGCCTTCCTGCCGCTGCCGGGCCGGCACGGCTCCCTGGTGTGGTATGACAGCCCGGCCCGCATCCGCGCCTTGTCCGCCATGGGCAACGAGGCCCTGGCCGCCGAGGTGCGCCGCCACTTCCCGGCCCGGCTCGGCGGCTTCACCGTCACCGGCAAGGGCTGCTTCCCGCTGGTGCGCCGCCACGCCAACGACTATCACGCCGGGCGGGTGGTGCTGCTCGGGGACTCGGCTCACACCATCAATCCGCTGGCGGGGCAGGGGGTCAACCTCGGCTTCAAGGACGTGGCCTGCTGGGTGGAGTTGCTCGCCAAGGCGGGCAGCGACTGGCACCAACTGGCCCAGGCCGGGCGCTACGAGCGCCGCCGGCGGCCGGACAATCTGCTGATGCAGTCGGGGATGGATCTCTTTTACGGGGTGTTCAGCAACGAGATAGGGCCGCTGCGGCTGGCCCGCAATCTGGCGCTCAATCTGGCGGACAAGGCGGGCCCGCTCAAGGAGATGGCGCTACGCTACGCACTGGGATTGGTGTGAGAGGTAGCATTTTACACTACTAGTTAATTAAGTGGTGGAGTATCAATCCACCAGTCTGATGTATCTAGTGTTTTATATTACCCAAGGGCAGCACCTTTGGTGATGTCGGCGGGCGCAAGGGTTGAACAGAGACGGACAATCGGAGAGCAAAGGGATGAACAAGGCACTGCTGGTGATCGACTTTATCAACGATCTGGCCCACCCGGACGGGCGCATCGCCGCCTCGGCGGCCCATGTGGTGGAGCAGGATGCCATCACCCACGCGAATCAGGCGCTGGCCCATGCCCGCGCCCAGGGTTGGCTGGTGGTGCTGTTCAAGGTCGGCTTCGACGCGGGTTACAAGTTGCAGCCCAAGGGCTCCCCCATGTTCGGTCGTGCCCAGCAGTTCGGCGCCCTGTCGCTGGCCGACAGCGGCACCGACTTTCATCCCGCGCTGGACGTGCAAGCGGGCTATCTGGTGCTGACCAAGCCCAGAGTCAGCCCCTTCTATGGCACCGCGCTGGAGCCGGCGCTGCGGGCCAACCAGATCGATCACCTCTACCTGTGCGGGATCAGCACCAGCTGGGCCATTCAGGCCGCCACCCGGGATGGGCACGACAGGGATTACCGCATCACCATCCTCGAGGATGCCTGCGCCGCGGCCGATGCCATGGATCATCACGGCTCGCTGCGCATGCTCGGCCGCATCGCCGAGATCATCAAGGTGGCCCAGCTGAGCTGAAACCCTCGCTCTTATCGAGTCGCTCACATTTTGCTCATGGGCCGCTGTTGAAACCGCGTGGTTTTGGGGCAAGATGGCAGAAACAGAGCTGGCCACAAGGATGAGGGCATGCGTTATCAAGGAAACATTGCGAGCTGGAACCGGGAGCGCGGCTTTGGCTTTATCAGGCCGCAGTCGCAGCCACAGTCATATTCACAACAAGAGCAGAGAGACGCGGATCTGTTCGTGCACGTCTCTTCCCTGACCTTCGACGGCACACCGCCGGAGGCGGGGGAGCGGGTCTCCTATCAGCTGGGCACCGGCAAGGATGGCAAGCCCTGCGCCCTGCAGGTGTTCTTCCCCGACCGGCCCCTGTCGCTGGCGGATGGATTCAGCCCAGCGCTGGAGCGGCCCTCCCCCACGCGCAATGAATCCAGCCGCTTGCCACCCTCCGCCCCCTCCATGGCGCAGAGCGCGACGCCTCGGCCCCGCAGACAACCCACCTACAGGCGCAAGAGCAACTGGCGCGGCAAGCTTATTCCCTTGCTGGTGCTGGCGGGCCTGTTCTCCATTTATTCCCGTTTCTCGGCCGAGTCGGTCTCGCCGCCGCCAGCTTCCTCTTTCAGTCAGGGAGAGAGCAGCGCCTCATATAGCACATCGCAGGCCCCGGTCTTCGCCCGTCAGTGCGACGGCCGGCAGTATTGCTCCCAGATGACGTCTTGTGAGGAGGCGACCTGGTTTTTGCAAAACTGCCCAAACATGAAGATGGACGGAGAGGGGGATGGTATCCCCTGTGAAGATCAGTGGTGCGGCCACTGAGTTGCCAAGGCCATCAGGCGAAGAGGCCAGCCCGTCCGGGTTGACCTCTTCTTGCCCTGCGCCGTCGGCAGGGAATGCCCATCAATCACCCTGCATCAAGAGGAGAGGCTGGGCCTGGCCTCCACCTCTGGATGTTCCGCCCTGACCAGTGCCAGGAAGCGATCGCGAATGGGATCGGCGAAGGTCGGGTTCCACACCAGGCTGATCTCCCACTCGGAGTAGGGTCCCGAGAGGGGGTAGAGGGTCACGTCCGGACCGGCGATAAAGCTGACGCTGCGGGGCAGTATGGCGTTGCCGATCCCGGCGGCGACCAGGGCTACCAGGGTCTGGATGTCTTCCGCCTCCTGGATCATGCCGGTCAGCCGGTTGGCGCCGAGGAAGCTGGCGATCTGCTGGGTGAGGCCGGGACAGCGATGGCCCACCATCTGCAACAGGGGCTGCCGGGTCAGCGCCCGCTCCACCTCGAAGGCGGCGGGATCTGGCCCTATCAGCTGGGTCGGCACCGCCAGCACCAGCCGATCGGTCAGCAGTCGGTGCTCTTGCAGTTGCGGTGCCTGTGGCCGGCGCATAAAGCCGATTTGCAACTGCCCCGATAGCAACAGCTCGTGCTGGATGGCGGAGGGCATGTCCTGCAGGTGCACCAGCACCTCGGGCACCTGCCGTTTGAAACGGGCGACCAGGGAGGGGGCCAGCACGAAACTCGACAGTCCGAAGCCCATCTTGAGCCGTCCGGCGACGCCGCTCGCCAGTGCCAGGGCATGGTGCTCGAAGCCCTTGCCGTGCTCGACCAGGGCGCTGGCCTGGGTGAGCAGTTGGGCGCCGATGGCGGTCAGCTCGGCGCCGTGGCGACCCCGGTTGAACAGGGTGGTGCCGAGGCTCAGCTCCAGCCCCTGGATCTGCTTGGTGAGCGCCGGCTGGGTGATGAATAGCCGGTTGGCGGCCTCCCGGTAGTTGGCGGTCTCGGCCAGCGTCACGAAAGCCTGCAGCTGTCTCAGGTCGAATTTCATTCCGTTTGGTTATCCAATGTGGCGATTTAGTGATTATAAATTATCTATCTACCTTGTTCTAATGAGGTTGTCACGGACCGACAGCCGGTCTGAACTGGGAACGAGGGATCACATCATGCATACCGAACGCTATCTGTTTTTGATCAAGGGAAGCCTCATCATGGCTCAGCCGCTGGCCGCAACCGAGACGGGGGAACTGCTGACCAGCCTGTTGTCACAGGGATTCGTGGTCGCCCCCTTGCTGGTGTGGGCGAGCGACACCGAACAGGCGATGGCCTGCTATGAGGGCAGGGCTCAGCGTCAGGCACTCTCCAGCTCGCTCTCCGGGGTCGAACCCGGGTTGGCGGGAGCGGCGACATGAGTACCATCATCTTGCGGGCCAGGGCCCTGTTGCTGGACATGGATGGCACCCTGGTCAAGTCGACTGCGGGCGTGGAAACCGTGTGGCGAATCTGGTGCTGTCACCATGGGCTGGCGCCTGAGCCCGTGCTGGCCATGTGTCACGGGGTGCGGGCCAAGGAGGTGATCGAGGCACTGGCGCCCCAGCTGGACATAGCGCAGGAGATGGTCCGGCTGGACGAGCTGGAACTTGCGCACGCGGGCGTGGCCGAGCCAGTCGAGGGGGCTCGGGCCCTGCTCCATGACTTGCCTGCCGATCGCTGGGCCCTGGTCACCTCCGCCAGCAAGCGAGTGGCACAGGGTCGGCTCGCCGACGCCGGGTTGCCGCAGCCGGGACTGATGATTGGCGGGGATGACGTGGTGCGGGGCAAGCCGGATCCCGAGCCCTATCTGCTGGCGGCGAGTCGGCTTGGCCTGGATCCCGCCGACTGTCTGGTGTTTGAGGATGCACAGGCCGGTATCGCGAGCGCCCTGCAGGCCGGTTGTCAGGTGGTGCAGATAGGGGGTGAGCGTTTGCTCGATGCCAGGGTGAGCGGGTGGCTGAACGACTGGCGGCCGATGAGGGTGACTGAGGAGGTGGCGGGGCTTTTGCTCAGCCTTCCGAATCGCCTGCTTGGCTGAATTCGGGGGAAAGGGGCAGAAAAAGGCCCCCTCGGTGAGGGGGCGGGAGCGGTTAGCCGAAGACCCGGAAGCGAACCTCGTCGTCGATGAAGGTCTTGTCACCGGCCGGTTGCTTGATGCTGCCAAAGGGCATCTGGGCGCGCAGCAGCCAGCTGGCGGGCAGATCCCACTCCTTGCGAACAGCCTCGTCGATCAGCGGATTGTAGTGCTGCAGGGAGGCACCAATCCCCTCTTGGGCCAGGGCGGTCCAGACCGCGAACTGGGCGATCCCGGTGGCATGCTCGGACCAGATGGGGAAGTTGTCGGCATAGAGCGCAAATTTCTGCTGCAGATCCTGGATCACGGCCCTGTCTTCGAAGTACAGCACTGTGCCCGCACCCGCACGGAAGCTGCCATCCACCTTGGCCTCACTCTGGGGATAGGCCTCTGGCGGGACTATCTTCTTGAGCTCCGCCTTGACGATGTCCCACAGCTTGTGGTGCTCGGCCCCAAACAGGATGACGGCGCGCGAACTCTGGGAGTTGAACGATGAGGGGCTGTGCTTGATGGCATCCTTGATGAGGGCGCTCAGCTGTGCCGGTGACTGGGACACCTGGTCACCCAGGGCATAGATGGTACGACGTACTTTGATCTGTTCGATAAACGGACTGCTCATAACATCTCCTTGGTTTACTGAATCATCGTCGCCAGTCATGGGCCATGAAGGTCATCTGGCTCCGATCTTTCGAGTCATCGACTATAACACCCTCTGCACGATAAACCGTCAACACAGGGTGATGAGTGTTTCTACTTTTTATGGATATTCACATGAAGAAATCCGCAATAGCTCATCGGAGCTGATAATTCATCATTTGTCAGTAAAATGGATGTTAATGATTCCAATCAATATTTTTTCGGCGCATCCCACCATAGAATCAATCTGGCAGGATATTTTATAGAGGGTGCTATGGCAGGCGAGATAATCAAACGGCGCTACTACGTGCTGACCCCGCTCTCCTTCCTGCTCGGCGCCCTGGTATTGATCGCCACCCTGCTGCTGGCCCTGTCCAGCTACCTGCGCAGCGTAGACAAGACGATTGCCGGCTATCAGCACATGCTCGGCTCCATCGAAGCCACCCTGATCCACGAGATGGTGCTGGCCAACCAGAGGCAGCTCGCGGTGCTGGAGGCTTCCCTGGACAAGACCGCCATCGCCAGGGGGGAGTCGGCCATCAATCCCATCTGGGCCATCGCTCACCAGTTCAAGCACGACGCTCACTACCTCTATTTCTACAATGCCCGTATCAACCGGGTCGACAGCTACCCCGCCAGATCTGCGCCGCCGAGCTACCAGCCGAAGACGCGCCCCTGGTACCAGGCACTGGCCACCGACAGCGACAAGCTGATCTGGTTCGGTCCCTACCAGGACTACGACTCGACCAACCAGGCCCTGACCCTGATCAAGCGGGTCGAAGACGGCGAGGGGCTGCTGCTGGGCCTGCTGATGGTCGACATGTCGTTCGGCTCCCTGCAGGCAGCGCTGCGCAGGGCGCTTGGGGATGAGCAGGCCGCCATCCATATCACCGAGCGTCACTCCGGCCAGCTGGTGGTGGGGCACAATCAGCAATTGTTGCCGGCTGCCGGGCCTGAGGCCGGATACGGGACGAGCGGGCTGGACGTGATCCGGCATGGCAGTCACCTCAGGCTGGCGCTGGCCGACATCGACTGGGATCTCAACCTCTATCTGCCGCCGTCCCGATTTCATGACAGCCTGCGGGAGACCCTGCTGATGGTGATGCTGCCCGCGTTGGCCCTGCTCGGCATCTGGCTATGCAGCCTCATTTTCCTGGTGCGGATCTTTCGCCAGGAGCAGGCGTTGATCCAGGGCTCCCTCAACGACATCCGGCAGAGCACGGATCCGATGGCCATCCCGCACAGGCAGCACACCTGGTTCGTGCACGGCAGCCTCGGCGAGATAGACCAGGTCAGGACCCATCTGCTGCAGGGGCAGGATGCGCTGTTGCAGGATCCCCTCACCGGCATCATGAACAGGCGCGCCTTCGATCAGGACCGCATCAGGTTGGAGCAGGAACAGATCCCCCACTGGCTGGTGCTGCTGGATCTGGATTGCTTCAAGCGGATCAACGACAGCTGGGGCCATGGGGTGGGGGATGCGGTGCTGCGCCGGGTGGCGACCATACTGGCGCGATCCTTTGGCAGCACCCAGGTCTATCGCATCGGTGGCGATGAGTTCGCCGCCCTGCTGCCCTGGAATAGCCTCGATATAGGCCCCAGTCTGGATCACCTCCTCACCCGAGTGCGAGAGCTGAAATGGCGGGAATTCAAGGAGCCCATCACCCTGAGTGCGGGTGGGGCCCGTTATCCGGATGCCGCGGATACTCTGTTCGAGCAAGCGGACACCTGCCTGTACCAGAGCAAGCGACGGGGACGGGACTGTTGGCATCTGTGGTCGGAAAGAGAGGAGGCTGGCACCCTGGCTGCTCTGTCGTGACAGTATCTGTCTGAGCGCCGTGAGAGAAAATGGGGCTGCGACAAATGAGACATGGGTCACAGGGGGGATGATTTCCCCTGTGACTTTTTTTTTTAGTTTTTTTTTCAGATGGTTATCTTATTTTAACGATAGCTGTCGCGAAGGAGAGACAGTTTATCTGCCGGTTGAGATCCCGTTGCCCGGGTAGCGGAGTTTTTGGCGCTTTGTATAGTGCAGGAAAATAATCAATCAGGTTTGACAGGAGTACCCCATGGAGATGAAGCAATACGGTATGAGCGCAATGGCGCTGTTGGGCGCACTGCTGTTGGGCAGCGGCCCGGTACTGGCCTCTGAAGATCTCAACACCGTCCTGGGTGGCGGCCTCGGTGGGGTGGCGGGCACCATGATCGGCAAGCAGCTGGGCGGAGATACCGGCGCCCTGGTGGGCGCCGCCGTCGGCGGTGCGGCCGGTGGCGCCGCGACGGCGAACAAGGGTAACAAGAACGAAGCCGCCATTGGTGGCGCGGTCGGCGCCCTCGGCGGTGCCGCCATCGGCAAGAGCGTGGGGGGCGACACCGGTCGCTTGATCGGGGCTGGTGTGGGTGGTGCCGGTGGCGCCGCCATAGGGGCGAGAACCGGCGATGGCCACGAGTCCCGTGACAACTACAAAGGCGGCCGCCGTTACTATGATGACAACGGTTATCACCGTGGTCATCACAAGAAGCACAAGAAGCACAGATGGCACGATGACGACTGATGTCATCCTGCCCATGACAGAGGGACCTGCGGGTCGCCGATGCCGGTCAGCCAAGGCTGACCGGCATTTTTTATGAGGTTTTCGTTGCATGACGTCTGCGGTATTCGGGTCAAGGGGGTTCGGTGCTTTGCCCCGCCGCCCTCGGTGGAAAACAGAGGAAGAAAATAACAATCAAAACATCAATAAGATTAATATTTTAGAAATACAAAGGAGTTAGGTTAGCTGAACCTCTTACTCAATAAGGTTATTGTCATGCCTATTCCCACACCTCGCCTCCTGAGCGTGGTGCTCTTTGCCCCCCTGTTGCTCTCGGCCTGCAATGAGAATGAGTCGACATCCCCGCCTGACTCTACATCGCATCTGTTCCACGAGCCCAGAGCCTTCGATCTCGAGGCGCATCGTGGCGGCCTCGGTCTCGTCTCGGAGAGTACCCTGGCGGCCTTTGCCAATGCCCTTGAGATGGGGGTCACCACCCTGGAGATGGATACCCAGATCACCCGGGATGGCATCGCGGTCGTGACCCATGATCGCAAGATCTCGGACAAGAAGTGCCTGGATACCGAGCCCGTTAGCCCGGGCGATCCCCAGTACCCCTACGTGGGGAAATATATCAAGGACCTGACTCTGGCTCAGGTGAAGACCCTGGATTGCGGCTCCCTGCCACTGGCCGATTTTCCGGAACAGGTGCTGGTCCCCGGCGCCACCATGCCGACCCTGCAAGAGGTGTTCGCCCTGGTGAAGTCCTATCGGGCCGATCAGGTGCTGCTCAATATCGAGACCAAGGTCGAGGCCGCCGCGCCGGAGGAGACGGCCCCCCGGGAACTCTTCGTCAAGACGGTGCTCAAGGACATCCGTGACGCGGGCCTGATGCGACAGGCGACCATACAGAGCTTCGACTGGGGTGCGCTCATGCTGGTACGGGAGCTCGAACCCAGCCTGCCCATCATCGCCCTGACCAATGGCCAGCCGTTCCTGCAGGTTGGTATGCCGGGGGCCTCTCCCTGGCTGGGCGGTATCGACATCGATGACTTCAATGGGGAGCTGGTGCAGGCCGTGGTCTCCTTCGGTGCCAATGCCATCTCCCCGGTGCACGGGGATCCTCAGGGGGGTCGTTACGGGGATCCTGGCTATGTGGAGTACACCACGCCGGATCTGGTCGATGCGGCTCACGCCGAGGGCATCAAGGTGATCCCCTGGACGGTCGACGATGAGGGCACCATGAACCGTATGCTGGAGAACGGGGTCGACGGCATGATCACAGACTACCCGGATCGGCTGCGGGTGGTGATGGAGGCGCGGGGCATCCCGCTGCCACCCCCCGTCGCCCTGCGTTGAGGCGCAGAGCGGGAGACCGAGAACGATGCCAGTGAGGCACGCCAGTCAGCGACGCAGTATTCGCCGACTGGCGAAATACCAGAGGGGAGGCACTGTGCCTCCCCTCATTTTTTCGCGTTCATCCGGTCATGATGCTCGGCCGACATCACCTGCGGGCTCCTCTTCCATGGCCAGGCGTCAGACCAGCCGATGCTGGCGTCGGCCGACGGCGAAGGCGTTGATATTGTCGATCAGCTGATCGGCGAGGCGCTGCATCGACTCTGCGCTGGCCCAGGCCACGTGGGGGGTCAGGATGAAGTTGGGGTATTGCAGGGCCCGCATCAGCGGGTGGTCGGGGGGCGGTGGCTCCTGGCTCGCCACGTCGAACCCGGCGCCGCCGAGCCGGCCGTTGGCCAGCGCCTCGAGCAGGGCCTGTTCGTCCACCAGGCCGCCCCGGCCCACGTTGATGAGCAGGGCGCCCGGTTTCATCATGGCCAGCTCCCGCTCGCCTATGAGATGGCGGGTATAGGGGGTCAGCGGGCAGTGCAGGCTGATGACATCCGCGCTCTGCAGCAGGGCCTCCAGCGGCAGCCTGTCTTCATCGCCCACGGCACCGACCTGACTCTGGGCGTAATAGACCTCCATGCCGATGGCGCTGGCGCGTTGACCCAGGGCCTGGCCCTGGGTGCCCTTGCCGATGATGCCGAGGCGCTTGCCGTGCAGATCCGAGATGGGGTGATCGAAGAAGCAGAACTGGCCGCTCTGCTGCCAACGCCCCTCCAGCAGGGACTGACGCCAGGCGAACAGGTTGCGCGACAGGGCCAGCATCAGCGCCATGGCATGCTCGGGGACCGAGGGGCCCGAGTAGTTGCGGATGTTGCACACCGCGACATTGGCGGCGCGGCAGGCTTCCAGATCCAGGTTGTCGCTGCCGGTGGCGGCCAGGGCGATCAGGCGAAGCTCGGGTAGCTGGGCCAGCTCGGCGGCGCCGATACGGATCTTGTTGATGATGGCGATGCTGGCACATCTGAGCCGCTCTACCACCTGCTCCTGCACCGTATTGGGGTAGCTCTGCCAGTGATGGGGAAAATCGGGGCGACCCAGCTTGATGCCGGCGTCCAGGGTGTCGCTGTCGAGAAACACGATTTGCTGCATGAAGCCTCCTGCCATTGATGAGGCCATCATGCCAAAGATGGGGGCGGGCTGACCAGCCCTGCGGCCTGCTCGCGACCGTCACAACCTGGCCCGAATATGCCTATACCCCGTGACTGGGTCAGATCCAGCCGAGGTGGGTCAGCCAGCCCTGGATGCGGGCGGGTGTCTCGTCCAGTTCCATCAGGGCGTAGGGGCGGTAGTTGAGTTTGTGGCTGCGGCGGCTCTCGCTCTTGCGCGCCTCGGCCGCCAGCAAAGGCCAGCGCCCCCCTTCCTCCTGATAGAGATCAAGGGTCGGAATGCTGGCCTGAGCCACCTGTTTTGCCAGGGTCTGGTTGCTCAGCTGATTGGGGAAGAAACCGTCGAGCAGCACCAGGGCATCGGGGGCGGGGAGTTGTTCGCTGGCGATGAGGTTGGCGGCCCAGGCCGCGCTGGTGCCCTGTGCCAGCAGCAGCTTGAAGCCGCCCTCCTGCAGCTTGGCATCGCTGAGTTTGACGATGCGCTCGGCAAATTGCTGGCGAAAGGCGTCCATGGTCTTCTGTTTCTTCTCTGCGGCCGGATCCAGCTCGGTCTGCTGGGGGGAAGGCAGCAGCAACAGGATATCGAAGCCGAGTCGGCCGAGATCCCGGGTCAGCTGCCACAACTGGCCGCTGCGCTGCCAGTCCGGCAATAGTATGGCGAGCCCCAGGTAGTTATCGCTGCTGTGTTTGGCGAACAACACCGTCTGCTTGTCGACCTGGATGCTGGCTGGCAGGCCTTTCCAGTCGGCCTCCTGCCAGTGGTCGAGCGGTGCGGGAGGCGCCTGCTCGCTGGCCGACAAGCAGTGGCTTGCCAGCAGGCTCAACAACAGCAGTGGTAAGGATAATCTGGCCATATGCGCTCCCCGGTTACTCGGGTTAACGGCGGCAGATCCTTTTTCTGAAGGGCGGCGATCGTTTTGCGGTGCCTGGTAGGGGGAAGGAGCAGACCCCTTCCCCCTGAGCCTTAACGTTGTTCCAGTCTGGCCAGCTGCCGATCGTGCAGGGGAGTGAACAGCAGCAGGGCGCTGATGGCCCCGATCAGGGCACAGAAGATGTCGGACTGGGTATCCCAGGGATCCCCCTGGGTGCCGAGGAACTCGTCTGCGCCCTGACCCAGCGCCAGTGCGGCGCCCCACTCGATGAGCTCATAGGTGGCGCTGATGGCCAGCACCACGCAGATCACCAGAAACGCCAGCATGCGCTTGCCTTGCACGTGGTGACCGCGCAGCAGTATCTCCCGGCAGGCCAGGGCGGGCACCAGGCCCTGGAAGAAGTGGCCAATCTTGTCATAGGGGTTGCGGCTGAGTTCGAACCACTGCTGCAGATCGAAGCCGAGCGGCACCCGGGCATAGGTGTAGGCGCCCCCCAGGATCAGCACCAGGGCGTGCAGGAAGATGCCGAGATAGAGCAAGGTGGTGAGGGGGTAGCGCTCGTGGCTCAGGATCAGCAGCGGCATGACGATGAGCACGGGGATGACTTCCAGCAGCCAGGTCACGCGGTCATAGGGTTGCCAACCAGAGACGGCCAGTGCCAGCAGGGTGAGCAACAACAGCAGGATTTTTTGATGAGATGTCATAAGGAGCCCGTGATGAAGGAGAAGTCTGACTTCATGGTGTAGCCCCGATTGACGCGAGATGGAAGGGGGCGAGCGAATTCTCCCCCAACCTGCGGCTCACTGTCACTGACCCGGGCTGAACAGCACTGGCGCTATTGCGCGCAAAGAAAAAGCGAGCCTGGGCTCGCTTTTTCTACACTGGCATGAAGCCGTCGGATCAGTTGACGCGACGCTTGAACTCGCCGGTGCGGGTATCGATCTCGATCTTGTCGCCGATCTCTACGAAGGCGGCAACGGCCAGCTCGTAGGTGGTGCCCTTCAGACGGGCAGGCTTGGTCACTTTACCGGAGGTGTCGCCACGGGCGGCCGGCTCGGTGTACTCAACTTCGCGGACGATGGTGGTCGGCAGCTCGACGGAGATGGCTTTCTCGTTGTAGAAAGTCACTTCGCAGATGTCTTCCATGCCGTCAACCATGTAGTTCAGCGCGTCACCCAGGTTGTCTTTCTCGACGTCGTACTGGTTGTACTCGGTGTCCATGAAGACATACAGGGGGTCGGAGAAGTAGGAGTAGGTGCACTCTTTACGCTCCAGTTGAACGACTTCCAGCTTGTCGTCAGCCTTGAATACGGTCTCGGTGGCGCTGCCGTTCAGCAGGCCTTTCAGCTTCATCTTGACCACGGCGGAGTTACGGCCGGATTTGTTGAATTCGGCTTTCTGGACCACCATCGGCTCGGTACCGATCATGACGACGTTACCAGCGCGGATTTCCTGTGCGGTTTTCATGTAAAAATTCCTGTTCGTATACGGGCAGATAAAAACTGCCAGATTATATACGGCTTTCTAAAAATTTCACCAGCCGAGTGACGAGATCCCCATCGGCAAGCAACTTCTGTGACCAGCTTCGCGCATGTTGTTGCCAAATAGTGCCGAATTGTGGCCATTGGGCCCAGAGTTCGCGCACATCTTGCCCATGATTGAGGGCCTGGTTGAAGGCGCGCAGCCACTGGCCTGCTTGGGGCGGCAAGTCGGCCAGATAGTGGTCGAGAAAGTCATCCAGCTTGGCGATGTGGGCCAGATCGTCCTGGGGGTAGATGTGCCACAGGAAAGGGCGGGCCGCCCACTGGGCTCGCACGAAGGAGTCTTCGCCCCGCACCAGGTTGAGATCGCAGCTCCACAGCAGCCGATCGTAGCCGGCCTGATCCGTCATCGGCAACAGCTTGATGGTGAGATGGCCCGAATGCAGCAGATCCCCGGCCTGGGCGGTGGGGATGGCGTTTGCCAGTCCGGCACCGGTCAACACATCGCGGAGCGAACGGCCCAGCGGCAGCAGCAGGGTGATCGGGGTGGCGCCCTGGCTCCAGCTCGCGACCAGGCTTTTCAGCGCCGGGCTCTCGTAGGTGAAGAGGCTGATCCTCAGCTCATCCTTCCCCTTGGGTGCCAATCCCAGGCCGGCCCAGTAGGCGGCAAGGC
Source organism: Aeromonas sp. MR16 (assembly GCF_022549315.1). Taxonomy (NCBI): domain Bacteria; kingdom Pseudomonadati; phylum Pseudomonadota; class Gammaproteobacteria; order Aeromonadales; family Aeromonadaceae; genus Aeromonas; species Aeromonas sp. MR16. Next base: position 55,862 of record NZ_JAKZFK010000025.1, read on the forward strand.
CTGCCTCATCCTGCTGCCACTGCTCCCGCGCCGCGATGAGCCCCTGTTCGCACAGCAGGCCACCGGTTCTGGGGGTGAAGCCCGGGAAGAAGAAGTATTTATTGAGGCTCAGCTTGCCCACCCGCTGGGGGGAGGCGAGGCCGTGGCAATCCTCGACCCAGGCTTCGGCACTGAGGTATTCCAGATTGATCCAGCAGGGGGGCGGGCTCTGCTCGGCCATGGCCTGCACGAAGGGGGCGGGCAGTTCGCAGGCGAAGGCTTCGATGACGACCCTGGCCGGCACGATGTTGGGCGGCACTGTGTCATGCCAGCGCTGAACATAGATGCCCTCTATCCATTGACCATCCTGTGCAGGATCCAGCCCTGGGCAGATGCGGGCGAAGCTGGCCAGATCGTCCACCCAGAGCCGGACCTGACCGTGGCCCTCCCGCTGCAACTGGCTGGCGAGTCGCCAGGTGACGCCGATGTCGCCGAAGTTGTCCACGACGCAGCAGAAGATATCCCAGTCAAACGGGGGCAGAGAAAGAGGCGCAGGGGTTGCCATGGGTGGGCACCTATATAAAAAAGAGACAAAAAAACCGGTGGGCAGGGTAGCACACCGGCTGACAGGCTTCTAACGGTCGGCATTGGGCCGAAGAGGAACTTACTCCTTGCCGTAGACGTTGTTTTCCTGCTCGCGCACCCGGATAAAGGTGGTGCGCTTGGTCAGTTCCTTGAGCTGGCTAGCGCCTACATAAGTGCAGGTTGAGCGCACGCCGCCGAGGATGTCGCGCACTGTATTTTCCACCGGGCCGCGATAGGGCAGCAGCACGGTTTTTCCCTCGGAGGCGCGGTAATCGGCGACGCCGCCGGCGTGTTTGTCCATGGCGCTGGACGAGCTCATGCCATAGAACTTCATGAAGGGGGTGCCATCCACATCCACCACTTCACCGCCGCACTCCTCGTGGGCCGCCAGCATGCCCCCCAGCATCACGAAGTCAGCGCCGCCGCCGAAGGCTTTTGCCACGTCACCCGGGCAGGTGCAGCCGCCGTCACCGACGATCTGGCCACCGAGGCCGTGGGCCGCATCGGCGCACTCAATGATGGCGGAGAGCTGGGGGTAGCCGACCCCGGTCTTGACCCGGGTGGTGCAGACAGAGCCCGGGCCTATGCCGACCTTGACGATGTCGGCGCCGGAGAGGATCAGCTCCTCCACCATCTCGCCGGTGACCACGTTGCCCGCCAGGATGACGTGGTGCGGGCAGGCCTCGCGGATCCTGCGCAGGAATTCGACGAAGTGCTGGGAGTAGCCGTTGGCCACGTCCACGCAGATGAAGCGCAGGGCGCCTGACATGGCGAGGATCTGGCGAGTCTTGGTGAAGTCCTCTTCGGAAGTGCCGGTGGAGACCATCACATGGCCGAGCAGGGCCGGATCGGTCTCATTGACGAAGGTTTGCCACTGCGCGAGGCTGTAGTGCTTGTGTACCGCCGTCATCATCTCGAAGCCGGCCAGGGTTCTGGCCATGGCGAAGCTGCCGACCGTGTCCATGTTGGCGGCGATGACGGGCACCCCCTGCCACTGGGTTTGGGTGTGCTTGAAGGTGAACTGACGGGTCAGGCTGACTTGGGAACGGCTCTTGAGAGTAGAGCGCTTGGGGCGGAACAGGACATCCTTGAAACCGAGCTTCAAGTCTTCTTCGATACGCATTGCGAATTCCTTATTGAGCCTTGTGTGATACGTCACTTTTGCAGTGGGCAAATTGTCGGCAGGCACAAAAAAACCGCAGGTTTTCAAGGCCTCCGGTTTACAACAGTCTAGGGAAAAATCCCGTCAGAACAAGACTGATAATTCACGAAGCCTTGTGTTAGCCTTTGGCGTCACAACCTGAGCGCGGCAGTGGGGGTCATCCAGCACCTTTTCGATGCCGACCGCTCCTCGCCTTATTCCCACCTCAACGCCTTCCTGGCCAGATGCTGTCGCGCCACTGGCCCGCGCCGCAGCCGGGTTCCCGGCTTTATCCGCTACGCGAGTTTTGCCAGTTGACAGTCGCCATGGCGCTGCCCACTCTGGCAGGGCGGGCCATTGCCGGTCCGCCCCGATGAGGAAGACAACGTGTCCGGATCACATAAATTTCGCTGGTTGCTGTTGGCCAGCCTCTGCTTGTCACCCGGCATTTGGGCCGCCCCGACCGTCTATGGCTGGATCGAGAAGGGATTGATCATGCCGGATGCGACGTCGGCGAAGCGGGTGGCGGTGAAGATGAAGCTCGATACCGGCGCCCTCACGTCGTCCCTGGATGCGCGCGCCTTGCAGCACTTTAAGCGCGATGGCAAGCCCTGGGTGCGCTTCACCCTGGTGCTGACCGATGCCAACACCGACAAGGAGGTGATGCAGACCCTAGAGCGCCCGGTGGAGCGCAGCGTGACGGTGCGCGGTGCCGGTGGCATGGAGGAGAGACCCACGGTGACCATGTCCATCTGCCTCGGTGACAAGGTTTATCAGGAGTGGTTCACCCTGCGGGATCGCAGCGACATGAACTATCCGGTGCTATTGGGGCGCCGCTTGCTGGCCGAGCTGGGGCCAGTGGACTCCAGTCGTACCTTTACCGTGCAACCCAGCTGCGATTAGCGGCCAACTTGCTGGCGTTGAGTCGCTATCTTGTCGATGTAAAAACGGCCCATGATGGGCCGTTTTTACATTCAGGAATGGGCAGAGGGCGCATCGATGTGGTGGGGAATGGGCAGCCAGATGCTGACCTCCAACCCGCCGTGGGGTCGGTTGTGCACGTCGAGATCCGCGCCATGCAACTCGGCGATACGCCGGACGATGGCCATGCCGAGCCCCACCCCATCCCCCTGCTGGGGATTGACCCGATAGAAGCGCTCACACAGGCGTGACAGCGCCGCGGTGGGAATGCCGGGGCCGCTGTCCCTGATATCCACCCTGACCCTGTTCCCCTCTGCGGCGATCATCACCGCAATTTCGCCCCCGGCCGGGGTGTAGCGCAGGGCGTTGTCGATGAGATTGCCAAACATCAGGTCCATCAGCACGGCTTGCCCCATCACCTGCAGATGCTCTTCCCCCTCCAGCGAGAGCTGTTGCTCCTTCTTGAGGGCGAGCGGCGCCAGGGTGGCGAGTGTTCCTTGCAGCAACTGGCTCAAGTCCAGCCGGTTCAGGGCCGGTGTCTGCTGGTTGTCGATGCGGGCCTGGGTCAGCAGCTGGCGGATCAGCCGATCGCTGCGATCGAGGGCCAGCAGCATCTTGCGCAGTGCCTGCTCCCGAGTGGCATCGTCCTCGGCCGCCATCAGGTTCTCGCTGTGAATGCGTAGCACCGCCAGCGGGGTGCGCAGCTCGTGGGCCGCCTCGTTGGTAAATTGCTTCTCCCGCTCTATGGTGTCGGCCAGGGTGTGCATCAGTCGGTTGATCTCGTTGACGATGGGCGTCAGCTCCTCGGCCTTGAGGCTCAGGGTGAGCGGGCTCAGGTTGGCGGGATGGCGTTCACTGATGGCCTGGGCGACCTGGCGCAACGGGGACAGGCCGGCCGAGACCAGCCACCACAGCAGGCCGAGCAGGAAGGGCAGGGTGATGAACAGCGGTAGCATGGTCAGGGTGGCCATGCTGCTGGCCAGCTCGCCGCGCTCATCGTCCCGCTCCGCGACGATGAGCCAGGTGCGCTGATCCTCGTTGTAGAGGGTGAAGGTGCGCCACTCGTGGTGATCCTTGGTCTCACTGTTGAAGCCGCGCTCCAGAGTAGTCAGTGGCTGGGCTGGCGCGCTCGGAGAGCGCAGCAGTATGGCACCCCGCTCGTCGAGCAGCTGGAAGTAGAGATTGCGTTCGAACTCATGACCGTAGGGGGTGAATTCGTTGTCCCGCCCCAGCTGGCTGAAGCTGCGCTTCTCCTGATGGGGGTCATCGGGCACGGCCTGCTCCCACTCCTGGTAGACGGCCCCGTTGCTGGGCAGCTCGCCGCGTTGCTTCAGATAACGGCTGAGCAGCTGGTTGGTGATGCGGGCGGACTGGGCGAGGCGGGCATCGAACAGCTCTTCCATCTCGTGGTTCGCTTCGAGATAGCCGATGAAGCCGCTGACGGCCAGGCTGACACTGACCAGGGCCAGTATCCCGGCAAGCAGGAAGCGGCGGATGGAGCGGACGCGAGTCATGAACGGGGCGATCCTTCGGCGCTTGAGGCATTGCGTTGCGAGTCAATCTGCGACTCGATCTGCGGCACTATATACCCCACCCCGCGGATGTTGCGGATGAGTTCGGAGTAGAACTTCTTGCGCAGGTGGTGGATGTGCACCTCCACTGCGTTGCTCTCGGCCCCTTCATCCCAGCCATAGAGACTTTGCTGCAGTTGCTCCTTGCTCAGCACCCGGCCGCATTGGCTCACCAGCTCCTGCAGCAGTTTGTATTCGTGGGGAGTGAGCCGGACGGGCTCGCCCTGATAGGTGACCTGCTGGGCATCGGGGTGGATCAGGATATCCCCGTATTCCAGGCTGGCCTGCGCCTGCCCCTTGCTGCGGCGCACCAGGGCGCGCAGGCGGGCATTGAGCTCCTGCAGGGCGAAGGGCTTGACCATGTAGTCATCGGAGCCCGCATCCAGCCCGACCACTCTATCGTCGAGGGCATCGCGGGCGGTGAGGATCAGCACGGGTAGCTGATATCCCTCCCGGCGCAGCTTGCGCAGCAAGCTGATGCCATCGATGTCCGGCAGGTTGAGATCCAGGATCATGGCGGCAAACTCGTCAGTCTTGAGTGCGGCGAGGGCCGGCAAGCCCTGTTGCAACCAGTCCACGGTGTAACCGCTGTGACGAAGTGCATCCTGCATGCCATCCCCCAACATCACATCATCCTCTATCAACAGGATCCGCATCTTTGTCGTTCTCCATCCATCAAATAGTCGCCATCAGACAGGCAGACGGCTCCAGTTTACATCATCGAGGAAGCAGGATGGCACTCATCACTTGGCGTTGTGGCCGGTGATGCCGGGCTGCCCGTGGCGGGCATAGTGTTTGATGACTGCTTGCTGGCGGGCAAGCAGCCGGTCGACCAGCCAGGGACAGAGGGCGTTGAGGCGCACCATCATCGCCTGCGGCCAGCCGAGCCAGCGGCGGCGGGTCTCGTTGCACAAGGCGATGACGGCCTGCTCGGCCACCACATAGGGGCTATCGATGGGGGTGCCAAGGGCCACGTTCATGGCGTAGGCGGCCTCGGAGTCCAGCCGGGTGCGGGTGGTGCGCGGGGCGAAGTGGAGCACCCTGATGCCCGAGCCTTCCAGCTCACGGCCGAGGGCCTCGCTAAAACCGTGCAGGGCAAACTTGCTGGCGCAGTAGACGCTGTAACCGGGGTGGCCGACGGCCCCCAGATTGGCCCCCACGTTCATGATGACGGCGGGTTTGCGCATCCTCGGCAGCAGGGCGCGGGTGAGTTGGATGGGGGCCTCGATGTTGAGGCGCAGCTGGCGCTCGACCTGCTCCGCGCTCTGATCTTCCAGCCAGGCGAACTGGTTGGTGGCAGCGTTGTTGATCAGCACGTCCAGCCCTTCATCCAGCATGGGGTGTTGCAGCAGGCTGGCCCGCTCGGACGCCGAGCCGAGATCGGCGATCACTATCTGGTGCCGATCGGACTGAGTCAGATCCCTGCGCAGTCGCTCCAGTGCGACTGCCCTGCGGCCCTGCAACAGCAAGTACGCACCCTGCGCCGCCAGCTCCTGAGCCAATGCTTCGCCTATCCCGCCGCTGGCACCGGTGAGCAGCACGCGTTTTCCTTGCAGTTTCATGATGAGATGTTCATCCCTAAGAGCAGACCGAGAGAAGGCGCAATCCGGCCTGGGTTTGGGGCCATGAGGGCCGCCGACCCGCACCTGTTGCTCGCAAGAATAAGGGACCAGGCTTAAGGAACCCTTAAGGGAGGCATAACAGTCCACTACGAACGGCCGAGCAGGGGGGACAAAATCCCTTGCCAGCGACCGAGGGGGCAGGCACCCTGCCGGGCATTCGTTCAACGCGAGACTCCTTATGGCTTCCTCCCCCTGCTGCCCACTCTGCGACCATCCCAACAGTTATTCTCTGCCCGTTGCCGGCAAGCATTACCATCGCTGTCTCGGCTGTGAGCTGGTCTGGCTGGATCCGGCCTGCCATCTGGCGCCGGCGGCGGAGAAGGCGGTCTACGACGGACACGACAACCAGGTGGACGATCCCCGCTACCGCGGCTTCCTGATGCGGGCCTTCGGGGAGGTGCTCGCCCGGGTGCCACCCCCGGCCAGCGGCCTCGACTTTGGCTGTGGCCCCGGCCCTGCGCTGATCGCCATGGGACGGGAGGCGGGCTTTGAGATGGCGGGCTACGACAAGTTCTACGCCGACGAGCCCGAGTTGCTCAATCGGCAATATGACTTCATCACCAGCACCGAGGTGATCGAGCACATCGCCGATCCGCGCAGTGCGCTGGACGGGCTTTGGGATTGCCTGAGATCCGGCGGCATCCTGGTGCTGCAGACCCAGCGGGTGCTCGGTGACGAGCGCTTCAGGAGCTGGCGTTACCGCCACGATCCGACTCACATCGTGTTCTTCGCCGAGGCGTCGTTTCGTGCCCTGGCGGATCGCTGGCAGGCAGAGGTCCAGTTCCCCCATGCGGATGTGGCCGTCATCACCAAACCCTGAGTCAGCCGTTTTCATTTGGCCATGAGTTGGGCATGCTGGGAGCCTTGTTACCAAGGAGCTGGTATCCCCATGTCGATCCCTCATCTCTCCCTGCAAGACGCCCGTCACCTGCAACTCGCGGCCCAGGGGCTGTTGATGCCCCCCAGGCGCAAGGCGCGACCGGCCGACGTGCTGGCCTGCATTCAACGCATGGCGCTGCTGCAGATAGACACCATCTCAGTGGTGGCGCGCAGCCCCTATCTGGTGCTGTTCAGCCGCCTTGGCCAGTACGAGCCCGCCTGGTTGGAGCAACTGCTGGCAGGAGGTGACATCTTCGAATACTGGGCCCATGAGGCCTGCTTCGTTCCCCGCGAGGACTACCGGCTGCTGCGCCATCGCATGCTGGATCCCGCCGCCATGGGTTGGAAGTTCTCCGCCCAGTGGCTCAAGACCCACGGTGGCGAGATAGAGCAGATAGTCGAGCGCATTCGCCGGGATGGGCCGGTGCGCGCCGCTGACTTTGAACGCAAGGAGGGCAAGGGCAATGGCTGGTGGGACTGGAAACCGGAGAAGCGCCATCTGGAGGTGCTGTTCACCGCCGGCCAGCTGATGGTGCGCGAGCGGCGCAACTTCCAGCGGGTCTACGATCTCGCCGAGCGGGTGCGTCCGGACTGGGACGACGGCCGGGACTTGCCGAGCTCGGAGCAGGCGCAGAGGGACATGGTGCGTGCCAGTTGCCGGGCGCTGGGACTGGTCAAGACCGGCTGGGTGGCCGACTACTATCGCCTGCGCCGTGGCAAGTACGATGCCCTGCTCCATCAGCTGGCGGACGAGGGGGAGCTGCTGCCGGTGCGGGTCGAGGGCTGGCAGCACGGCGCCTTCGTCCACGCCTCCCTGGCCGATGAGCTGGCGCAGGCGGGTTCCCTCAAGGCGACCCATACCGCAGTGCTCTCACCCTTCGATCCCCTGGTGTGGGATCGCAAGCGGGCCAAGGAGCTGTTCGACTTTGACTACCGCATCGAGTGCTACACCCCGGCGCCCAAGCGCCAGTACGGCTACTTCGTGCTGCCCCTGCTACACCGCGGCAAGCTGGTGGGCCGCCTCGATGCCAAGGCCCATCGCAAGGAGGGGGTGTTCGAGGTCAAGAGCCTCTATCTGGAGGCAGGGGTCAGGGTGACCAATATACTGGCGCAGGATCTGGCCAGGGCACTGCAGAAGCTGGCGGACTGGCACCGGACGCCGATCCTGCAACTTGGTGCCATCCCCGCGCCCCTGTTGGCGCTGTGGTCCAAGGCGCCCTAGTGGACAGGCGTCATCGCTAACTCATTGCAGGCAAATAATGCAGGCAAATAAAAAGGCTATGTCCCAATTACGTGTTGCATGGGGCGCCCCAGCGCCTCATGCAAGCAACGCGGGATATCCACTGCCTGCCCATAACGCTCCAACATCCTTCGCCAGCCCAGATAATTCCTCAAATA
>NZ_JAKZFK010000026.1:0-61117 GCF_022549315.1 Aeromonas sp. MR16
CGTAGTCGTTCTTCAGGACATCGACGACGGCCTCAAAGAACTGGGCCTTCTGGCTCATCAGCGCCAGCTGCTGTTCGAGCTCCTTGATACGTTGTTCGGGCGTCTGGTTGTCGGGGTCAGGCATGGTGATACTCCTGTCGGCGCGCGCAGAAGCCCCCAGGCTCCAATCTTGCCGACCATGTTGACGCAACCATACCAGAACGGTGGAGCGGCCCTGAACGCCATAACGGGCCTGAGCCTGTTTGTAGGTGAGCTCGCCTTTTTCAATCTGCTCGACCACGGCTAATTTAAAAGTCAGCGAGTAATCGCGCTGTGTCCGTTTCACACCTTGTCCCATCGGGTTTTCCATTTATTGGGGGGGAAAGGTGTAAACCATATTCAGGACGGGACATTCCAAAGAAAAAAGCTCCCGATAGGGAGCTTTTTTATGTCCGTTGCTGCCTCAGGCCCGTTCTTCGGTGAGTGGCCTGACGCTCAGCACGGGGGCGGCATCGATGCCATCGGCATTCATCATGGCCGAGATGCGTTGCAGGGAGGAGAGCAACAGGCCCTGCTCCCAGGTTTCCAGCGCCTGGAAGCGCTGGATAAAGCTCTCTTGCAGCGGGGTGGGTGCCTGTGCCAGCAGGGCACGGCCTGCGTCAGTCAGGGTCGCGTGCACCTTGCGTTTGTCTGTTTCACTGCGAATGCGCTGCACCAGCTGACGGCTCTCCAGGCGGTCCATGATGGTGGTCGCGGTGGCCTGACTCATGTTGGTGTGATCCGCCAGCTGGCGCATGGAGATCTGCCCCAGCTCGTTGATCCCCTTGAGCAGCAGGAGCTGCGGCGAGGTCAGTCCGGCTTCCTTGATCAAGCGTTTGGAGTGCATGTCGATGGCACGGATGATCTGGCGCAGGGCAACCAGCACTTCATCATGTTTTTCCATGGGATCTGGGTCGTGGCAGGGCAGTTGAGAGGCGCAAAATTGTCCGCCTAATTCGTCACAAGGTCAATATAGTTTTTGGTGTAATCATTTCTGCTCTAATGAATAATGTGTTAGGTTGTCGGACAATTTCCGAATTTTAACCCGATATTCGAGGAGTAATACATGAATGATGCACTGGATATCAAGTCGCTGGTGGCCGGACTAAGGGTCGTCAGGGTGCGCTATGAGCTGCCTGATACCTCGGCCTTCGTGCGCTATCAACCCGTCTATGACGAGGACCCCAACAACCTCAAGGTGCACCACTACGATGGCGAGTTGCCGCTCTCCTGCAGCGAGACAGGTGCTTTCAGCCTAAAGGAGTTGGTGAATGAATTGCGCTATGCCTATGTGTTGGTTCACCTCTTCCCCGACGAGAGCGCCATGAACTTCTACCTGACCGGCCTCGATACCGGCCTGGCCCAGCTCGAGTTCATCGGCGGCTCTTACGACTTCAACCGGCTCTGGATCACCAGCGGCATCTCCAATCTGGGCATGCCCATGGCCATCTTCCTCGGCAAGCGCCACGCGGTGAACGGCCAACCTTCGGTCAGCCTGGTGGATCACCGTGAGCAGGTGGCAGGCCGCCTGGTCTATCGCGCCATCGGCGGGGCGGGAGATCACGTGGGTGAAGACTTTTTCAACAACGACTAAGGAGGCCAGATGCGAGCAACCAAAGGGCCACTGAAAGGCCTCAATCCCACCATGGCCATGACGGCCCTGACCGTCATCACCCTGTTCCTGCTGTTCGGGGTCTTCGTGCCGGAGACAGCCGCGGCCTGGTTCGTCGGCGCCAAGGACAACATCATTGCAGGCTTCAAGTGGTACTACATTCTGGTGGTCGCCCTGTTCCTGTTCTTCGCCGTCTACCTGATGTTCAGCCGCTTTGGCAGCATCCGGCTGGGCGACGACGACCAGGTACCGGAGTTTGGCTACTTCGCCTGGTTCTCCATGCTGTTCAGCGCTGGCATGGGCATAGGTCTGGTGTTCTGGAGCATCGCCGAGCCCATGAACCACCTGCAGGGCAACCCCTTCATCACCGAAGGGATGACCCCGGAGGCGGCCCAGATCGCCATGCGCCTCACCTTCTTCCACTGGGGCCTGCACCCCTGGGCCATCTATGTGATCGTCGGCCTCTCCCTGGCCTTCTTCAGCTATCGCCGCAAGTTGCCGCTGGCGATCCGCTCCGTGCTCTATCCCATTCTCGGCGAGCGCATCTACGGCTTCTGGGGCCATGCCGCCGACGTGCTGGCGGTCTTTGGTACCGTGTTCGGGGTGGCGACCTCCCTCGGCCTCGGCGTCTCCCAGATGAACACCGGCCTGAACCAGATGTTCGGCATGACGGTGTCCCAAGGCAATCAGCTGTGGCTCATCGGCGGCATCAGCCTGATCGCGACCCTGTCGGCTGTGTCCGGGGTGGGGCGCGGGGTCAAGCTGCTGTCCGAACTCAACATCTGGCTCAGCGTGTTCGTGCTCGGCCTCTTCCTGGTGTTGGGCCCGACCACCTACATCCTCAACGCCTATGTGCAGAACATCGGCGACTACCTGCAGAACATCATCAAGCTGAGCTTCTGGACCAACACCGAGGCCAACGGCACCTCGGCCTGGCAGTCGAGCTGGACCGCCTTCTACTGGGGCTGGTGGATAGCCTGGGCGCCCTTCGTCGGCATGTTCATCGCCCGCATCTCCAAGGGCCGCACCATCCGTGAGTTCGTGCTCGGCGTGCTGCTGGTGCCCTCCCTGCTCGGCATGTTCTGGCTCACCGTATTCGGCGGCACCGCCATGAACCTGGAGCTGTTCGGGGGCGGTGGTGTGGTGGCGGCGGTCAATCAGGACGTGACCCTGGCGCTCTACAAGACGGTGGAGCTGCTGCACTGGGAGACCTTCGGCTGGATCGCCAAGGGGGTGCTGACCCTGCTGATCTGCACCTACTTCATCACCTCCAGTGACTCGGGCACGCTCGTCATTACTACCTTGCTCTCCATCGGCGATCAGGATCCCCCGGTGCTGCACCGCGCCATCTGGGGCCTGGGGCAGGGGCTGGTGGCGGGTATCCTGCTGGTATCCGGCGGGCTGGCGGCCCTGCAGGCGGCCAGCATCATAGCCGCGCTGCCGTTCTCGCTGATCATGCTGGCCATGTGCTATTCGCTGATGCTGGGGCTCAAGCAGGAGAGCCAGCACCAGTTTGAATACCGGCAGAAGCTCAAGCGCCACGACGGCTCCTCCCACATGAGCCTGATGGACAGGATTGGTCCGGCCTAGGCCGCTGGCACGGCGTGAAATGAAAAGGGGAACCGCGAGGTTCCCCTTTTTGCATCCTGTGCTGGCAGAGCCGGTTACAGCAACTGCTTGAGGCGGTAGAGCAGATCCAGCGCTTGGCGCGGGCTCAGCTCGTCCGGGCGCACCGCGGCCAGCTCCTCCACCACGGGGTGGGGCTGGGCTATCGGCACTGGCGGGGCCTTGCGTGTCTTCCCGCTGGTGGGGGCCGGCGCGGCACTCTCCAGCTCCGCCAGCTTGTGGCGGGCCTGGCTTATCACCGCTTTCGGCACTCCCGCCAGCGCCGCGACCTGTAGGCCGTAGGAGCGGCTCGCCGCCCCCTCCTGCACCGCGTGCATGAAGGCGATGGTGTCCCCATGCTCCACAGCATCGAGGTGAACGTTGGCCAGCCCCTCCATCAGCTCCGGCAGCCGGGTCAGCTCGAAGTAGTGGGTGGCGAACAGGGTGTAGGCACCTATCTTGCTCGCCAGTTGCTCGGCGCAGGCCCAGGCCAGAGACAGGCCGTCATAGGTGCTGGTGCCGCGGCCGATCTCGTCCATCAGCACCAGGCTGCGAGCGGTGGCGTTGTTGAGGATGTTGGCGGTCTCGGTCATCTCCACCATAAAGGTGGAGCGGCCCGAGGCCAGATCATCGGACGCCCCGATGCGGGTGAAGATGCGATCGATGGGGCCGATGCGGGCGCTGTCGGCGGGGACGAAGGCGCCGATGTGGGCCAGCAGCACGATGAGCGCGGTCTGGCGCATGTAGGTGGACTTACCGCCCATGTTGGGGCCTGTGATGATCAGCATGCGCCGCTCCCGGGCCAGCCGGATCGGGTTGGCGATAAAGGGATCGCTCATCACCTGCTCCACCACCGGGTGGCGGCCCCCTTCGATCAGGATCTGCTCCTCGTCGATGAGCTGCGGGCAGCGGTAGTCCAGGGTCTCGGCCCGCTCGGCGAGGTTAGCCAGCACGTCCAGCTCTGCCAGCGCGGCCGCCGACTCCTGCAGATCCCCGAGGTGGGGCAGCAGGGCATCGAGCAGCTCCTCGTAGAGCCGCTTCTCCAGTGCCAGCGCCTGGGCCTGGGCGGTGAGTACCTTGTCCTCGTACTTTTTCAGCTCGTCGATGATGTAGCGTTCGTTGTTCTTGAGCGTCTGGCGGCGGATGTAGTGGGCTGGCACCAGATGGCTGTTGGCCCGGCTCACCTCGATATAGAAGCCGTGCACCCTGTTGTAGCCCACCTTGAGGGTGTTGATGCCGGTCAGGGTCTTTTCCCGCTCCTCGATACGCGCCAGGCTGGCGGTGGCGCCGTTCGCCAAGTCCCGCAGCTCGTCCAGCTCCTGATTGAAGCCGTCACGGATGACGCCGCCGTCGCGGATCAGCACAGGCGGCACCTCCATCATGGCGCGCTCCAGCAAGTCCAGCAGCTCGGGGAAGGTGCTGGCCCGCTCGCCGAGCTGTTGTACCGCCTCGTGCTCGCTGTCGGCCAACAATCTTTGCAGCTCGGGGAGTTGTGCGAACGCCTGCCGCAGGCGGGTCAGGTCGCGCGGGCGGGCACTGCGCAGGGCTAGGCGCGCCAGCACCCGCTCCACGTCGCCGACCTGGCGCAGCAGGGCGCCGAGATCGTCGTACAGGTTCTGCTCGATGAGCTCCTTGATGGTGCTCTGCCGTCCCTTGAGGATCACCCGATCCCGGATCGGCTGGTGGATCCAGCGCTTGAGCAAGCGGCTGCCCATGGGGGTGGCGGTCCTGTCCAGTACCTCGGCCAGGGTGTTTTCATAGCCTCCCGCCAGATTCTGGGTCAGCTCCAGGTTGCGGCGGGTGGCGGCATCCATGATGACGGCGTGATCCGGCTGCTCAAGGCGCACGCCGCGAATGTGGGGCAGGGCGGTACGCTGGGTGTCTTTCACGTACTGCATCAGGCAGCCGGCAGCGCACAGGGCTGTCTCGCTCTGCTCGACGCCAAAGCCCACCAGATCCTGGGTGCCGAACTGCTGGCACAACAGCTTGCGGGCGGTGCCCAGCTCAAATTCCCACTCGGGGCGACGGCGCAGACCGCGACGACCCTCGACGTGATGCAGGAACTCGAAGGATTCCGGGTAGAGCAGCTCGGCCGGGTTGGTGCGTTGCAGCTCGGCCAGCAGCGTCTCTTCCTTGTCGAACTGGTTGATGAAGAAGCGGCCGGAGCTGACGTCCATGGTGCTGTAGCCGAAGCGGCGGCCATCGTGATAGACGGCGGCGATCAGGTTGTCCTGGCGCTCGGAGAGCAGCGCCTCGTCGGAGACGGTGCCTGGGGTGATGATGCGGATGACCTTGCGCTCCACCGGCCCCTTGCTGGTGGCGGGATCCCCCACCTGTTCGCAGATGGCGGCGGATTCGCCGAGCTGCACCAGTTTGGCGAGATAGCCCTCGATGGCGTGATAGGGCACCCCCGCCATGGGAATGGGGCTGCCAGCGGATTGACCACGCTTGGTCAGGGAGATATCGAGCAGCTGGGAGGCCTTGCGGGCATCGTCATAGAAGAGTTCGTAGAAGTCGCCCATCCGGTAGAACAGCAGGATCTCCGGATTCTCGGCCTTGAGACCAAGATACTGCTGCATCATGGGGGTGTGGGCGCCGAGGGCGGCGCTGGGGGCTTGGTATTGTGCTGTCATGTGCTGTTCCAGAGGGTGCTCTTGCGGGCAAGCGTCTGCCGTAATGGGTCTGAATCTGGCCGCTATTCTACATGCTCGAGGCCGGATGGTGAGGGGGAATCTCTGTCTTTGGGGTATTGCGAATGGGGTGGCGGTAAAAGGGGGAGAGGGCTGTCAGGTGTCAGTATCGGGTGTGAAGCTAAGAGAAAGTCTGGCGGGGTGAGAATAAAGGCAGTAGGGGAAGATGTTGATGGTCCCCCGCCGTCAATGGCGGGGAGCCGACTCAGGGGCTGAGCTTAGTACATGGCTTCGTCGCCACTCATCATCTCGTGCAGCTTGGCTTTCTGCTCGGCGGTCAGCACCTTGCTGACTTCGAACAGGTAGAAGGCGCGATAGTAACGGGCCTGGGCCTGGATGTCGCTGATGGTCTGCAGCTGTTTCTTGGCGGCGGCCTCATCCCACTTGCCCGACTTGATCATGTTGACGATCACGTCCTGGCCGATGGCGTCGAGCTTGAGTGAGCTCAGGCTATTCACGGTCTGCTCACGCAATCCTTTGATTTGCTCCGTCTGGGCGCTGGACAGGTTCAGCTCCTGGGCCAAGGTGGTCTCGCTCTGCAGGTCAGTGGTACTCTCGGTGGCAAAGGTATTGCTTGCAAAGCACATCGCCAGGGCGGCAACGGCGACTTTGAACTGATGCTTCATCTGTCTTTACTCCTGCTTGTCATAGGATAAAACCGCATACGCGGCGGTGCTTGCTGATTATAGGGAGCCCCCATGTACTGGAGCTTAAGCGGGGGTAACTAGCTGATATGGCAGAGCTTGCCCGCAAAGCCTGCGACAGTTGCTGTCCTGGGCCAAGACGGGACGCAGCGGGTTCCCGGCCGGTTGCCCGGGCTTGGGGACAACTGCATAATGGGCCCCATATTTCGCCTGAAAAGGGCCAAAGAGGGTACGACCATGGGGCTTGAAGCTGAAATTATCCGCTTATCCCAGGAGCTGGGGGAGGCGCTGGCGGGGAGGGGCTGGATGGCCGCCACGGCTGAATCCTGCACCGGCGGCGGCGTCGCCACGGCCATCACCGAGGTGGCGGGCAGCTCCGGCTGGTTCGACAGAGGTTTCGTCACCTACACCAATGAGGCCAAGCAGCAGATGCTGGGGGTCAGCATCGACAACCTGCTGCGCCACGGTGCCGTCAGCGAGGTCGTGGTGCTGGAGATGGCCAGGGGCGCCCTGGCCCGCTCGGATGCGGCCATCAGCGTCGCCATCAGCGGCATCGCCGGGCCGGGTGGGGGCAGCGATGACAAGCCGGTCGGCACCGTCTGGTTTGCCTGGGTAGACAAGAGCGGTCGTCATCACTCCCTGCTGGCCCGCTTCGATGGCGACCGGCAGCAGGTGCGGCGGCAGGCCGTCAGGCAGGCGTTGTCCGGCTTGTTGGCTCTGCTCAGATAAATTGGGCTTGATACTGTATGCATAAACAGTATACTTAGCCCAACTTCACTTCTTCATCACGATTCCCAGCGGAGATTGGCATGGATCAGAACAAACAGAAGGCACTGGCGGCTGCGCTGGGCCAGATTGAAAAGCAGTTCGGCAAGGGTTCCATTATGCGTCTTGGCGACAGCAAGACCATGGACATCGAAGCCATCTCCACCGGTTCTCTCTCCCTGGACGTGGCGCTGGGTATCGGCGGTCTGCCGTGCGGTCGTATCGTCGAGATCTACGGTCCGGAATCCTCGGGCAAGACGACCCTGACCCTGCAGGTGATCGCAGAAGCCCAGAAGAAAGGCAAGACCTGTGCCTTCGTCGATGCGGAACATGCACTCGATCCTATCTATGCCGCCAAGCTGGGGGTCAACGTCGATGAGCTGCTGATCTCCCAGCCGGATACCGGTGAGCAGGCGCTGGAAATTTGCGACATGCTGGTGCGCTCCAACGCCGTCGACGTCATCATCGTCGACTCCGTGGCCGCCCTGACACCGAAAGCGGAAATTGAAGGCGAGATGGGGGATTCCCACGTCGGCCTGCAGGCTCGTTTGATGTCCCAGGCGCTGCGCAAGCTGACTGCCAACATCAAGAACGCAAACTGCCTCTGTATCTTCATCAACCAGATCCGGATGAAGATCGGCGTCATGTTCGGCAGCCCGGAAACCACCACTGGTGGTAACGCGCTCAAGTTCTACGCCTCCGTGCGCCTGGACATCCGTCGCATCGGCGCCATCAAGGATGGCGATGAAGTGGTCGGTAACGAGACCCGCGTCAAGGTCGTCAAGAACAAGGTGGCCCCGCCCTTCAAGCAGGCCGAGTTCCAGATCTTCTACGGTGCCGGCATCTCCAAGGAGGGCGAGCTGGTGGACCTGGGCGTCAAGCACAAGCTGATCGACAAGGCGGGTGCCTGGTACAGCTACAACGGCGAGAAGATTGGTCAGGGCAAGGCCAACGTGATGAAGCTGTTCGCCGAGAACAAGGCCATGGCGGCCGAAGTGGAAGCCAGGCTGCGCGAACTGCTGCTCTCCGGCGCCGCGCCGGTGGGTGACAAACCTGCCGCTATCGAGGCCGACGAGTTCGAGCCCGAGGGCGAAGAACTCGAGTAACAGAAAGGCCGGGCTAACCCCCGGCCTTGTCATTTATGGTCGATGAATCCATGTCAGAACCCGCCGATACCCCAGTCCCCCCAGAAGAACCCTCATTCGAGGAGATGTTTGCCGCGGCCCGCGCCTTTGCCATGCGCAGCCTGGCACGCCGGGAGAGCGCCGAATCCGAGCTGGCGAACCGCTTGCGCAAACAGGGTTTCAACGACGAGGTGATCGGCTCGGTGCTCGATTATTGCCGCGGTTATCACTGGGTCGATGACGAGCGCTATGGCGCCATGGCGGTGCGGGCCGGTGCCACCAAGGGGCAGGGCCCCATCAAGATCCGCTTCGAGCTGCGCCGCAAGGGGCTCAGCGATACCCAGATAGAGACCGCATTCGAGCAGCCTGAACTGGACTGGTTCGAACTGGCAGCCGAACTGCTGCAACGTCGGGCCAGGGCGAGCGATCTGGGTGACTTCAAGGTGCGGATGAAGTGGCTAAAGTACCTGCTCGGGCGAGGCTTCAATCAGGAGCAGGCCCGTCATGCCCTTTCCGCCATGCAGGAACGGGGCGACTAGCAGTCCCGTCATCGTGTGATCTGACTGGCGGATGGCCGTCTCCCGCCAGCCATCTCATACCGAGGTCCTGCCCCAGAACCCCCGTTCTGGTCAGACCTTCAGTTGCAAGTACCCACTTCCTATGGCCGCCGCCTCTGGCGGCATGGCCATGCCTTCCTCCCGCGTTGCGGACGATGCGTGCTTTTTCACCCGGCACGAGCCGGTACGTTTTACTTTACCCCGCAGAAAACTTACATTATTGCGATTAAAAGTCCGTATCCGAATCAAGCAGGATTTTCCATGTATATGTCCACGTCAGAGTTACGTTCCGCGTTCCTCGAGTATTTCCGCTCCCAGGGGCACCAGGTTGTCTCCTCCAGCTCGCTGGTGCCGCACAACGATCCGACCCTGTTGTTCACCAACGCAGGGATGAACCAGTTCAAGGATGTGTTCCTTGGCGCAGACAAGCGTGCCTACAACAGAGCCACCACTTCCCAGCGCTGTGTGCGGGCTGGCGGCAAGCACAATGACCTGGAAAACGTCGGCTATACCGCTCGTCACCACACCTTCTTCGAAATGCTGGGTAACTTCAGCTTCGGTGACTACTTCAAGCAGGACGCCATCCGTTTTGCCTGGGAATTCCTGACCGGTACCCTCAAGCTGCCCAAAGAGCGCCTGCTGGTGACCGTCTATGAAACGGACGACGAAGCTTTCAACATCTGGGCCAATGAAATCGGCGTGCCGGTCGAGCGCATCGTGCGCATTGGCGACAACAAGGGCGCCGCCTTCGCTTCCGATAACTTCTGGCAGATGGGCGATACCGGCCCCTGCGGCCCCTGCACCGAGATTTTCTATGACCACGGCGACCACCTCTGGGGTGGCCCTCCCGGCTCACCGGAAGAAGACGGTGACCGCTTCATCGAGATCTGGAACGTGGTCTTCATGCAGTTCAACCGTCAGGCTGACGGCACCATGGAACCGCTGCCCCGTCCCTCCGTGGACACCGGTATGGGCTTGGAGCGCATCTCCGCCATCATGCAGGGCGTGCACTCCAACTACGAGATCGACATCTTCCAGGCGTTGATCAAGAAGGCGGCCGAGATCGTCGGCACCGAGGATCTGAGCAACCAGTCCCTGCGCGTCATCGCCGACCACATCCGCTCCTGCGCCTTCCTGGTGGCAGACGGTGTCATGCCCTCCAACGAGGGTCGTGGCTATGTGCTGCGTCGCATCATCCGCCGCGCCGTGCGTCACGGTCGCAAGCTGGGTGCCACCGATGTGTTCTTCTACAAGCTGGCCGCCGAACTCGCGGTACAGATGAAGGACGTAGGCGCTGAGCTCATCGCCCAGCTGCCGCTGGTCGAGCGCGTGCTGCGCATCGAAGAGGAACAGTTCGTCCGCACTCTGGACAGAGGCCTGCTGCTGCTGGAAGACGTGCTGGCCAACCTGGGGGATGCCAAGGTGATCCCGGGTGAGGTGGTGTTCAAGCTGTATGACACCTACGGCTTCCCGGCGGACTTGACCGCCGACGTGGTGCGCGAGCGCGAGATCGGCATCGACGAAGAAGGTTTCCGTGTCGAGATGGAGAAGCAGCGCGCCCGTGCCAAAGAGGCCTCCAGCTTCGGCGTGAACTACAACGAGGTGTTGAAACTCGATTTCGAGACCCCATTTACCGGTTACAAGCAGCTGAGCCAAACGACTCAGGTGGTCGGCATCTACAAGGATGCTATCGAAGTGAGCGGCCTGATCGCCGGTGAAGAAGCGGTGATCGTGCTGGCCGAGACCCCCTTCTACGCCGAATCCGGTGGTCAGGTGGGCGACAGTGGCATCCTCAAGGTGGATGACGGCATCTTCGCCGTGACCGACACCCAGAAGGCGGGCAAGGCCATCATTCACAAGGGCTATCTGGAGCTGGGTACCCTGGAGAAGGGGGCCGTGGTGGAAGCCGTGGTCGATGGGGAGCGCCGCCAGGCCGTGGCCCTGAACCACTCGGTCACCCACCTGCTGCACGCAGCCCTGCGCCAGGCGCTGGGCGATCACGTGACTCAGAAGGGCTCGTTGGTCGGGGCCGATCGCATGCGCTTCGACTTCTCCCATTTCGAAGGCCTGACCATGGCGACCATTCGCCGGGTTGAGGAGCTGGTCAACGCCCAGATCCGTGCCAACCACGATGTCGTCACTCAGGTGATGGATCTGGAAGCGGCCAAGTCCGCCGGCGCCATGGCGCTGTTTGGTGAGAAATATGAAGACGATGTGCGGGTCGTGCGCATGGGTGACTACTCCACCGAGCTGTGTGGCGGTACTCACGCCAAGCGTACCGGTGACATCGGCTTCTTCAAGATCATCGCCGAGAGCGGTGTCGCCGCCGGGGTGCGCCGCATCGAAGCGGTGACCGGCAAGGGCGCCATCGATTTCATGCACCAGCTGGCAGAGCAGTTTGAAGAAGCCGCTGCCCTGGTGAAAGGGGATCAGTTCTCCATCGGCAGCAAGGTGCGCCAGTTGCTGGACAAGTCCAGGATGATGGAACGCGAGCTGGAGCAGCTCAAGGCCAAGCTGGCCGCTCAGGCCGGCAGCGACCTGCTGAGCCAGGTGGTCGAGATCAAGGGTCAGAAGGTGCTGATCGCCGCACTGGACGGGGCCGATCCCAAGTCCCTGCGCGGCATGCTGGACGAGCTGAAGAACCGGATGAAGTCCGGTGTCGTGCTGCTGGCGACCAGCAGCGATGACAAGGTCAACCTGATCGCCGGTGTGACCAACGATCTGACCGCCAAGGTGAAGGCCGGCGAGCTGGTCAACCTGGTGGCCCAGCAGGTGGGCGGCAAGGGCGGTGGTCGTCCCGACATGGCGCAGGCGGGTGGTACTCAGCCTGAAGCCGTGCCGGCGGCGCTGCAATCCGTTCACTCCTGGCTGGAAGAGCGCCTGTAAGAGGGCGAGGTGATCTGTGGCACTTTATGTACAGAAGTACGGCGGCACCTCGGTCGGTACGCTGGAGCGGATCGCGGCGGTGGCCGAGCGGGTTCAGCAGACCCGCGCTCAAGGACACGATGTGGTGGTGGTGGTGTCCGCCATGTCGGGCGAGACCAACCGGCTGCTGGGCATGGCCCAGCAGCTGGATCCTGACGCCAATCGGCGCGAGATGGATGTGCTGGTCTCCACCGGCGAGCAGGTCACCATAGCGCTGCTGGCGATTGCGTTGAACAAACGGGGTTGTGCTGCGGTCTCAATGACCGGTGATCAGGTACGTATCCATACCGATTCCGCCTATGGCAAGGCCAGGATCAGCCACATAGATACCGAGCAGGTACAGTCTGCACTGAGCGCGGGCAAGGTGGTGGTGATCGCCGGCTTCCAGGGTCGTGATGAACACAACGCCATCACGACCCTGGGTCGCGGTGGCTCGGACACCACGGCGGTGGCGGTGGCGGCGACCCTCAAGGCTGATGAATGCCAGATCTTTACCGATGTGGATGGGGTCTATACCACGGATCCGCGCATCGAACCCAAGGCCCGCCGCCTTTCCACCATCACCTTCGAGGAGATGCTGGAGATGGCGAGCCTGGGGGCCAAGGTGCTGCAGATCCGTTCGGTGGAATTCGCGGGCAAGTACCGCGTGCCGCTACGGGTGCTGTCGAGCTTTATCGACGGAGAGGGAACCTTGATCACATACGGAGGTGAGAGGATGGAAGCACCCCTGGTATCCGGCATTGCGTTCAATCGCAACGAGGCCAGCCTGACCATTCTGGGTGTGCCGGACAGGCCGACGGTGGCGGCGCAGATCCTGAATCCGATCAGCGATGCCAACATCGATGTCGACATGATAGTGCAGAACACCCTGGGGGATGGCACCGCCGATTTTACCTTCACGGTGAATCGCGATGACTACCGCCGGGCTCGCGCCCTGCTGGAGGAGACCGCCACCGAACTGGGGGCCGCCTGCGTGCAGGGCAACGGGGAGATCGCCAAGGTCTCCATCGTCGGGGTCGGTATGTGGAATCACCCGGGCGTCGCGCGCACCATGTTCAAGGTATTGGGCGAGGAGGGGATCAACATGCAGCTGATCTCCACCTCTGAAATCAAGATATCTGTAGTGATTGACGAGAAGTACCTGGAGCTGGCAGTGCGTTCGTTGCACTCCGCGTTCGGGCTGGATAATGAGCCTCATGAGCAGCCCTTGGGGAACAATCCCTGATTGATTTAGTTTCAACCATTTACCATATCGGTATCTTTGTAAGATAATGGCGCATATCGATATAATTACAAAACAGGATACAGGAGCAAGCGAATGCTTATTTTGACTCGTCGTGTAGGGGAAACCCTGATGATTGGTGACGAAGTGACTGTCACCGTGCTGGGCGTGAAAGGCAACCAGGTTCGTATCGGTGTCAACGCACCGAAAGAGGTCTCCGTGCACCGCGAAGAGATCTACATGCGGATACAGGCCGAGAAAGTACCGGGTCAACCGACCTTCTAAGCCGCATCAATAGCAGCTATCAGGCGACACTTGCGGTGTCGCCTTTTGTTTTTCAGGGCCCTGCAAATGGCTTCGCAGGGTGCGAAATGACGGGGTAAGTGTCGATATTGCTTGAATATTCCACTCTTTGGCCAAATGCTGAGCGAACGCTCTGTTTTCTCCAAAAAAGTGTTTGACTAAAAATCCCTGTGAAGTATTATCAGCCCCGCAAACGGAGAGGTGGCCGAGAGGCTGAAGGCGCTCCCCTGCTAAGGGAGTATGCGGCTTATACCCGCATCGGGGGTTCGAATCCCCCCTTCTCCGCCATTTGCGCCCGTAGCTCAGCTGGATAGAGTACCTGGCTACGAACCAGGTGGTCGGAGGTTCGAATCCTCCCGGGCGCACCATATTACGACTCAAGCAAGAGTCATGTGTTGACCATCAGCAAGTCGACACTTTGAAAAAGGCTTACTGATAAGTAGGCTTTTTTTATCGTTTTAAATCAGGGCGCCCGTAGCTCAGCTGGATAGAGTACCTGGCTACGAACCAGGTGGTCGGAGGTTCGAATCCTCCCGGGCGCACCATTTAAAATGAAATCAATGATTTATGAGCGCCCGTAGCTCAGCTGGATAGAGTACCTGGCTACGAACCAGGTGGTCGGAGGTTCGAATCCTCCCGGGCGCACCATGTTGAAAGCAATGCTAAAAGTTGATGAGCGCCCGTAGCTCAGCTGGATAGAGTACCTGGCTACGAACCAGGTGGTCAGAGGTTCGAATCCTCTCGGGCGCACCATTTTTGAAGGCAATGCTAAAAGTTGATGAGCGCCCGTAGCTCAGCTGGATAGAGTACCTGGCTACGAACCAGGTGGTCGGAGGTTCGAATCCTCCCGGGCGCACCATACAGACAGCCTCGACTCAAGTCGAGGCTGTTTTTTTATGTGCTGATTTCCTCTTTCAGCATGAAAATATGCTGCTATTTACACATTCAAGCCTATTTTTCTCTGTCTTCTGGGGTGCTTCGTCGCCCGCTCGACAAGTCCCGGCGGATTCCCCTGTGCCGCGTCAAGCACCCGCCCTGGCCGTTCTGAGCGCTTTCTACTTCAGTACCATCACGGCCCGCCCGCCCTCCCCTGGAAATCTGCTCAGACAGCCACCGCGGGTCTGTGGGCGCGTGTTATTCCCATACCATCAAGGTCCGCCCGCCATCCCTTGGGGAGCGGCTCAGACAGCCACAGCTAGCCTGTGAGCGCATGCCATTCCTTTATCCAGGCCGCCAGCCATTTCTTAGGCATCTGCTCAGGCAGGCATGGCGAGCCTGTGAGTGGTGGGGATGGCGAACGCCGGACAATAAAAAAGGATGCCGAGGCATCCTTCTTCGTTTCAGCTATC
Organism: Aeromonas sp. MR16; assembly: GCF_022549315.1. Classification (NCBI taxonomy): domain Bacteria; kingdom Pseudomonadati; phylum Pseudomonadota; class Gammaproteobacteria; order Aeromonadales; family Aeromonadaceae; genus Aeromonas; species Aeromonas sp. MR16. The sequence continues at coordinate 14,815 of NZ_JAKZFK010000026.1, forward strand.
CGCTCAGCTTTTCAGCCACTTGCGAATGCGGTTGGCATCGCCGATGGGGGTACGTTTACCCACCGAGTTGAGCAGCACTATGGCGAGCTCTTGGCGATCCGGCTTGGCGCGCATCAGCAGGCAGCGGCCCGCCTCGTCGGTGTAGCCGGTCTTGGAGAGGCGCACGTCCCAGTCCGGGTTCTTCACCAGGGGGTTGGTGTTGTTGAACATCAGGCTATAGGAGGGGTTGGAGAAGCGCATCTCCATGCTGTCGTTCTGGGTGAACTGGCGGATCAGCGGCTGGCGATAGGCTGCCGAGATGAGCCTGGCCAGATCCTGGGCGGTGGAGACGTTGCGGGTCGACAGGCCGGTGGAGTCATAGTAGCGGGTATTGCGCATGCCGAGCTGCTTGGCCTTGTTGTTCATGGCGCGAATGAAGGCCGAGCGGCCACCGGGGTAGTGGCGGGACAGGGCGGAGGCCATGCGGTTCTCGGAGGACATCAGCGCCAGATGCAGGGCATCGCGGCGGGTCACCTTGGTGCCAAAGCGCACCCGGGAGTAGGTGTGTTTGATGTTGTCCCTGTCGTTCTGGTCGACGGTCAGGGTCTGGCTCAGGCTCTGCTTGGCATCCAGTACCACCAGGGCGGTCATCAGCTTGGTGAGGGAGGCGATGGGGCGCACCTGAGCAGGGTTCTTCTGATAGAGCGTCTTGCCCGTGTTGACGTCCATCACCAGGGCGCTGCCCGACTGCAACTTCAGATTGGCTGGGTTGGGTGCCGCCAGGGCCACAGGCAATCCAAGCAGTCCCATCAACCCACACAGCAGCGCGATTGCGCGAATCCGACACCCCATACAACCGACTCCATCTACAGCGAAAAAAGGCGCTAGATTCACTCATTTTTGCCCTCGCTTTACAAGAGCACCAGCGGGGATTTCGACATTATTTCCATAAAAAAGGGCCGCCTGCCGGCGACCCTCGTTGCTCGTCTCAATCCTTGGAGACGGTGGCCTTGCGTTTGCTCAGCCAGCGCCAGACCAGTGCGATCAGTCCGCCGACCAGCAACACCAGCGGCAGGCAGAGGATGACGCTGAGGAACTGGGACTCGTACTGCGCGGCCAGCTTGGTGTGGCTCAGGTAGTAACCCAGACCCACCAGCGGACAGATCCACATGATGGAGCTGATCAGGTTGACCACCAGGAAGCGCCCCTGGGGGATCTCGCTGGCGCCGACGATGTAGGGATAGGCGGTGCGCACGAAGGCGATGTAACGAGCGGTGATCAGGGTGACGATGCCGTACTTGTTGAGCAGGTAGTAGACCTTCTCCTTGTGCTTGTCATCCAGGTGGGACATCAGCCTGTGGTACATCTGGGTGTGGCCGAGAAAGCGCCCCTGCATATAGCCAAACCAGGTGCCGACGAAGGTGGCCACGATCAGCAGCGGGACTATCGCCAGCGGCAGCACGCCCTGATAGATGAGCACGCCGGTCAGGATCAGCAGGGTGTCGCCGGGCAGGAAGGCGGTCGGGATGAAGCCATTCTCCAGCACCAGGAAGGTCAGCAGGACGATATAGACCATGAAGACCATCTTGGGATCGGACAGTGCCGCCAGATCCTGATTCATGAAGGCGTGAGCCAGGTGGTAAAACTGCTCCATACGTGCAAACTCCGCAGGTTAGCTGGGTTGGTCGGTCAAAGGCATGGCAAGCACCTTGTCGATGCGCAGGCCGTCCATATCCACTATTTCCAGTTGCCACTGTTCCAGGGTGACGATGTCTCCCGTCTGGGGAAGGCGGCCAAGGAGCAGCATGATAAGCCCTCCGAGGGTGTGATAGTGATGTTTTTCTTCTTCCGGCAGCCGTACCAGCTCCAGACAGTCCTTCAATTCGGGCAGGGGGATGAGGCCATCGAGCAGCCAGCTGCCATCGGCGCGCTGGAAGGCCCAGTTGTCTTCTTCTCCTCCTTCCTGCTGGAAGTCGCCGGCCAGGGTCTCCAGCAAATCCTGCTGGGTGACCAGCCCTTGCAGCTCGCCGTACTCGTCCACCACCAGCACCATGTGTTCGGAGTGGGTGCGGAAATGGTTGAGCAGCTCGAGGCCGTTGAGGGTCTCCGGCAGCAGGCTGCCATCCTGGGTCAGGGCCGCCAGATCGATGGGGTCACCCTTGATGTAGGCGTGCAGCACCTTGCTGACGTTGAGGATGCCCACCAGATCCGACAGGCTGCCGTCACAGACCGGGAAGAAGCTGTGGCGATATTCCACCAGTCGCTGCAGGTTGACCTCCAGCGGCAGGGAGAGATCCAGATAACGGATGTCGCTGCGGGGCACCATGAGGGAGGAGAGGCTGCGCTCGTCGAGACGGAACACATTCCGTAACATGGTGTGTTCGTGGTCTTCGATGATCCCGGCTTCGGAGCCCTCCACCAGAATGGCGTGGATCTCCTCCTGGGTGACGTTGTTGCTGCTGCTCTGATCGACCCGCAGCAGGCGCAGGCTGGCATTGGTCGAGGTCGACAGCAACCAGACGAAGGGACGGGTCAGGGTGGCCAGCCAGAGCATGGGGCGAGCCACCAGGCAGGCGATGCGCTCGGCATTGAGCTGGCCGAGGCGTTTGGGCACCAGCTCCCCCACGACGATGGAGAGATAGGTCACCAGCACCACGACGATGACGGTGGCGAGCAGGCTGCTGCTGTTGGCGGACAGGCCCCACTCCTGCAACCAGAGGGCGAAGGGTTGAGCCAGCAGGGACTCGCCGTAGATACCGTTGAGCAGGCCGATACTGGTGATGCCGATCTGCACGGCGGAGAGGAAATGGGTCGGGTTTTCACCGAGTTTGAGCGCGATGGCGGCGGAGCGATTGCCCTCGCTGGCCAGTTTGGCGAGGCGAGCCTTGCGCGCGGTGACGATGGCAATTTCCGACATGGCGAACATGCCATTGAGCAAAATCAATCCAAGCAGGATCAATACTTCCATACTGGGGCAGCACTCCGAATAGAAAAGATCGCTGGCAGTGTAATGAATTTGCACGCGATGCGCTTGTGAAAGCGGGTGATTTGGTTCGTGAATTTTTCAATTAGATGGGGAGAAAAGCGCAGAAAAACGGCATCGGCCGCTGGCGGGTCCCGATCCCGGCAACCGGTGCCACGGCCCCTGATGCCAGATCCTCTGGGGCCAGAAAATAAAAAGCCCCCGATAAACGGGGGCTTTTTGCCATCAGGGTTCGCTTACAGGGCGGCGATCTCGACCTGCTGGGCTTCCAGCTTGGCCAGCTGGAGGCGGTACTCTTCCAGCTTCTCGCGCTCCTTGGCGATGACGGCATCCGGCGCCTTGGCTACGAAGGCCTCGTTGCCGAGCTTGCCTTCGATGCGGGCGCACTCACCGGCCAGCTTCGCCACTTCCTTGGCCAGACGGGCCAGCTCGGCCTCCTTGTCGATGAGGCCCGCCATGGGGATCATCAGCTCGGTGGCACCGATCAGCTTCTTCACCGACAGGGGGGCGGTTTCACCGTCCGCCAGCACGTGAATGGATTCCAGGCGAGCGAGGGACTTGAGGAAGGCCTCGTTATCCTGGGCGCGCTGGGCGTCCTTGGCGTCGCATTTGAGCAGCACGTTCAGGCCGACGCTCGGGGAGACGTTCATCTCGGCGCGGATGTTGCGGATGCCGACGATGAACTCCTTCACCCACTCCTGATCCGCCATGGCAGTCTCGTCCAGCCTGGCTGCATCGAACTCGGGGAAGGGCTGCAGCATGATGGTATCGGCATGCACGCCAGTCAGCGGCGCCACCGACTTCCAGATGGTCTCGGTGATGAAGGGGATGATGGGGTGCGCCAGGCGCAGCAGGGTTTCCAGCACAGTCACGAGGGTGTGACGAGTGGCGCGCTGCTCGGCCTCGGAGCCTTTACCCAGTACTGGCTTGGTCAGCTCCAGATACCAGTCGCAGAACTGGTTCCAGATAAATTCATACAGGATGCCGGCCGCCATGTCGAAGCGGTAGGTGTCGAGGGCGGTGCGGAAGTCACGGATGGCGACCTGCAGCTGGGACTGGATCCAGCGATCCGCCAGGCTGAACTGCATCTCGCCGCCATTGAGGCCACAATCCTGCTCTTCGGTGTTCATCAGCACGTAGCGGGAGGCGTTCCACAGCTTGTTGCAGAAGTTGTTGTAGCCATCCAGGCGCTTCATGTCCCAGTTGATGTCACGACCGGTCGAAGCCAGCGCCGCCAGGGTGAAGCGCAGGGCGTCGGTGCCGTGGGCCTCGATCCCTTCCGGGAACTGCTTGGCGGTGCGCTTGCCGATCTTCTCGGCCATCTGCGGCTGCATCATGTTGCCGGTGCGCTTCTCCAGCAGATCCGGCAGGGAGATGCCGTCGATCATGTCGAGCGGGTCCAGCACGTTGCCCTTGGACTTGGACATCTTCTGGCCCTCTTCATCCCGGATGAGGCCGGTGATGTAGACGGTCTTGAACGGTACCTGCGGCTGGCCGTCCTCGTCCTTGATGAAGTGCATGGTCATCATGATCATCCGGGCAATCCAGAAGAAGATGATGTCGAAGCCGCTCATCAGCACGTCGGTCGGGTGGAAGGTCTTGAGCGCCTCGGTGTTGTTCGGCCAGCCCAGGGTGGAGAAGGTCCAGAGGGCGGAGCTGAACCAGGTGTCCAGCACGTCTTCGTCCTGACGCAGTACGGTCACGGACGGAATGTTGTGCTTGGCGCGCACCTCGGCCTCGTCGCGACCGACGTAGACCTTGCCGGCTTCGTCATACCAGGCCGGGATGCGGTGACCCCACCACAGCTGACGGGAGACGCACCAGTCCTGAATGTCGCGCATCCAGGAGAAGTACATGTTCTCGTACTGCTTGGGCACGAACTGGATGCGGCCATCTTCCACCGCCTCGATGGCGGTCTTGGCCATGGGGGCCACGCGCACATACCACTGGTCGGTCAGCATGGGCTCGATGGGCACGCCGCCGCGATCGCCATAGGGCTGTTGCAGCACGTGATCCTTGGTTTCGGCCAGGAGGCCCAGCTCGTCCAGCTTGGCCAGGATGGCCTTGCGGGCGGCGAAGCGCTCCAGCCCGGCGAACTCGCTCGGCAGGGCGGCGTCGTAGGCGGTGCTGGGGTTGCCGTTGGTATCGACCACCTCGGCCTCGGCACGCACGTGGGCGTCCAGGGTGAAGATGTTGATCATCGGCAGATTGTGACGCTTGCCCACTTCGTTATCGTTGAAGTCGTGGGCCGGGGTGATCTTCACGCAGCCGGTGCCCTTCTCCATGTCGGCGTGTTCGTCGGCGACGATGGGGATCAGGCGGTTCACCAGCGGTAGCAGGATGTGCTGGCCGATCAGCGCTTTATAGCGTGGATCTTCCGGGTTTACGGCGACGGCGGTGTCACCCAGCATGGTCTCGGGACGAGTGGTGGCGACGATCAGGTGATCCTGGCCTTCAGCGGTCTTGGCGCCGTTGGCCAGCGGGTAGCGAAGGTGCCACATGTGGCCCTTGATCTCGCGGTTTTCCACTTCCAGATCGGAGATGGCGGTATTGAGCTTGGGATCCCAGTTCACCAGCCGCTTGCCACGGTACATCAGGCCATCTTCGTACAGGCGCACGAACACTTCCTGCACGGCTTCAGACAGACCCTCATCCATGGTGAAGCGCTCGCGCTCCCAGTCCACGGAGTCGCCGAGGCGGCGCATCTGGCGGGTGATGGTGCCGCCGGACTCTTCCTTCCACTGCCAGATCTTGTCGATGAAGGCATCACGGCCGTAGTCGTGACGGGTCTTGCCCTCTTCGGCGGCGATCTTGCGCTCCACCACCATCTGGGTGGCGATGCCGGCGTGGTCACAGCCTGCCTGCCACAGGGTGTTCTTGCCCTGCATGCGGTTGTAGCGGATCAGGGTGTCCATCAGGGTCTGCTGGAAGGCGTGACCCATGTGCAGGCTGCCGGTGACGTTCGGCGGCGGGATCATGATGCAGAAGGAGTCTTTGCTGGTATCGCCGTGGGGCTTGAAGTAACCCTGGGATTCCCAGTGCTGATAGAGCGCCTGTTCGATGGCGTTGTGATTAAAGGTCTTTTCCATGGTCTCGCCGTATTCTGGATGGATTCTGGTGTGAATGGGTCTGGATCGTGCTGGACGCAGTCAGGGCTGCGCCGGATCCGGTGCGGCAACGACGGGCTGATCCCTCATGTCGAGGGTGTGGCCTGCCTGGCGATAGTGCTTGTAGCGCTCGCGGGCTTGCTGCTTTTGCGTTTCGTCAGTGGGGACAAAATCTACCACTTGAGCGAAGTGTCCTGCAAACAAAGGTGTCTGCTCGGTCAGATTGATGAGGCGGGCATAGCGCCGCTTCGGCGGCTGATGGCCAATCTCCACCGGCGCCTGGCCAGTCTCGCCCTGCAGCTGGTGCGGCACGAAACGATCGGTTGGCAGTTGCCACAGCAGTTCGTCGAGGCGCAGCGCCTGGGCCTCGTCGGCGCAGTACAGGTAAATATGGCCCGCGCTCCAGCTGTCGGCTGCCAACTGGCAGGCGAGCCGCTCGACCGCAGAGGCCTGCGGATCGTCCTGCTCGCTCATCAGGTAAAAGGTCACTTGGCTCATCAGGTTGGTCCCGTTTGGCTGTGACGGACAGCGATTGGCCGTCTGCGGGGAGCCGTGCCTGGCACGGTCTTCCCGGATTCTCTCAATGAAACAAGGAAGAGGCGGGCCTCTTCCTTGTGATACCACTCTCCTGACGGGGCATCCGAAGAGGAGGCTTATTCCTTGTCTTCGACGTCCGCCACGCCGGCCCGGTTGAGCAGGAACTGGGTCAGCAGGGGCACAGGGCGACCGGTGGAGCCCTTATCCTTGCCGCTCTTCCAGGCGGTCCCGGCGATGTCCAGGTGGGCCCAGTTGTACTTCTTGGTGAAGCGCGACAGGAAGGCGGCGGCGGTGATGGTACCGGCCGGACGACCGCCGATGTTGGCCATGTCGGCGAACGGGCTCTCCAGCTGTTCCTGGTACTCGTCGAACAGCGGCAGGCGCCAGGCGCGATCGCCGGCCTGCTCTGAGGCATTCAGCAGCTCGTGGGCCAGCGGGTTGTGGTTCGCCAGCAGACCCGAGGTGTGGTGACCGAGGGCGATGATGCAGGCGCCAGTCAGGGTCGCCACGTCGATGACGGTCTCGGGATCGTAGCGATCCACGTAGGTGAGGGCATCGCACAATACCAGGCGGCCTTCCGCGTCGGTGTTCAGCACCTCGACGGTCTGACCGGACATGGTGGTGAGGATGTCACCGGGGCGGTAGGCGTTGCCACCCGGCATGTTCTCGCAACCGGCCAGCACGCCGATGACGTTGATGGGCAGCTGCAACTGGGCCAGGGCGTGCATGGTGCCGAGCACGGAGGCCGCGCCGCCCATGTCGTACTTCATCTCGTCCATGCCTTCGGCTGGCTTGATGGAGATGCCGCCGGAGTCGAAGGTCAGCCCCTTGCCGACCAGCACTATGGGCTTGGCATCGCCGTTGCCCTTGTACTCGATGATGGCCATCATGGCTTCGTTGTCGGAGCCGCGGGCCACCGCCAGGTAGGAATTCATGCCGAGCTCGGCCATCTCCTGCTCGCCGATCACCTTGGTGGTGATGTTGTCATAGGCATCCGCCAGACGACGGGCCTGGGAGGCGAGATAGGCCGGATTGCAGACGTTGGGCGGCATGTTTGCCACGTCGCGGCAGATACGCACCCCTTTCGCCACGGCCAGACCGTGGGTGATGGCGCGTTCGCCAATGGCCAGTTCCCGACGGGTCGGCACGTTGAACACCAGCTTGCGCAGCGGACGGCGCGGTTCGGCCTTGTTGGTCTTGAACTGATCGAAGCTGTAGAGGCCCGCCTTGGTGGTTTCCACCGCTTGGCGCACCTTCCAGTAGGTATCCCGTCCCTTGACGTGCAGCTCGGTCAGGAAGCAGACGGCTTCCATGGACCCGGTCTCGTTGAGGGTGGTGATGGTCTTGTTGATGATCTGCTTGTACTGGCGTTCGTCGAGTTCCCGCTCCTTGCCGCAACCGACCAGCAGCACGCGCTCGCTGAGCACGCCCGGTACTTGATGCAGCAACAGCATCTGGCCTGGTTTGCCTTCCAGATCGCCGCGGCGCAGCAGCGAGCTGAGGTAGCCGTCGCTGATCTTGTCCAGCTGTTCGGCAACCGGAGAGAGGCGACGGGGCTCAAATACGCCGACGACGACGCAGGCGCTGCGTTGCTTCTCAGGACTGCCACTCTTTACACTGAACTCCATGGAATCTCCTACATCCTAAAGACAAAAGGCACCTTTTATTGAATAATGCGGTGCTTGTTGGGGTATCAGAGGCGGAGCGAACAGCCACAGGCTCCGCAGTTCAAACTGGTAAAAATCCAATATAGGGCCCTATTTTTCAGGCATTCGACTAAAAACACAAGTTTACTTGGGAATGACTGTGATCGTTTTCCGATATTTGTTCAGGGAGACCCTGAAAACCCAGCTGGCGGTGCTATTCGTGCTGCTGCTCATCTTCGTCAGCCAGCAATTTATCCAGATCATCGGCGACGCCGCCGATGGCGAGGTGCCGACGCGCCTGGTTTCCACCCTGCTGTTGCTCAACCTGCCCAATATGGCGCTGTTGATGCTGCCTATCAGTCTGTTTTTAGCCATTCTGTTTGCTCATGGTCGTCTGTACGCCGAAAGCGAGATGACGGTGATGCACGCGGTGGGTTTCAGCCACCGCTTCGTGATGCGCAGCGCCATGCTGCTGGCCCTGTTGACCGCGGCGGTGGCCGCTTTCAACACCGGTTGGGTCGCCCCCCAGGCCAAGGAGCGCGAGTATCAGGTCATCGACGAGTTCAAGGCCGATCCGGGCATCTCCTTCCTGCAGGCGGGCCGTTTCATGGAGCTCGACAAGGGCCGATTGGTCGCCTACATCCAGGATCTGAATGACAAGGGCTCGGAGCTGCAGAAGATCTTCGTGCTGCAGCGGGCCGAAGGCACTTCGCCCCCCTCGGTGGTGGTTGCCAACGAGGGGCGGGTAACCGCCGACAGCAATGGCCTGCAGTGGCTGACCCTGAAGGATGGCTCCCGCTACGAGGGGCAGTTCACCGGCAAGCAGTTCCAGGTCTCGGAGTTTAGCGAGTACAGCCTGGTGATCCGCCAGCAGGAGATGGAGCGATCCAATCGCAAGGCGGCTGCCAAGCCGACGGTGGCGCTGCTGGGTACTCAGGACAACCAGCTGATGGCCGAGTTGCAGTGGCGTCTGTCGCTCCCGCTCTCCATTCTGGTGCTCACCTTCCTGGTGGTGCCATTGGCCCGGGTCAACCCCCGCCAGGGGCGTTACGCCAAGCTGCTGCCAGCGATCTTGCTCTACCTCTCCTATTTCCTGTTGCTCAGTGCCTCCCGTTCGGCCATCGACAGCGGGCGCCTGCCCCACTGGCCCGGCATGTTCCTGGTGCCGTTCACCTATCTGCTGCTGATCGGCCTGCCGCTCAACCTGCAGGGAACCAGCTGGTGGAACGGGGTGAAGGGCTACTTCTTCCAGAGAAAATCAGCATCATGATGTTGCAACATAGGAGCCTCCGCTGATGTTTGGCATTCTCGATAGATATATAGGCCGGGTCATCTTCATGTCGATCCTGCTGTGTGAACTGACCCTGGTCGGGCTGGCGGCGCTCATCAAGTATGTGGAGCAGCTCAAGGCGGTGGGGGAAGGCAATTACGACATGCTCAACGCCCTCTATTTCGTGCTGCTCTCCATGCCCAAAGAGGCGGTGCTGTTCTTCCCGCTCGCCGCGTTGCTCGGTGGACTCATCGGTCTCGGCCAGTTGGCGACCAGCTCCGAGCTGGTGGTGATGCAGGCGGCGGGCCGCTCCAAGATCAGCATCGTCATGGCGGCGCTGAAGACGGCGATCCCGCTGATGTTGCTGGTGGGACTGATGGGGGAGTACGTGGCGCCCATTGCCAAGCGCATGGCCGATGACATCAAGGCGGGCGCCATGTCGGAAGGACGGCTGACCGTCTCGGCCTACGGTGTCTGGGCCCGGGATGGCAATAACTTCGTCAACATCAACGGGGTGCGCAACGACGGCGCCCTCACCGGGATCACCCTCTACCGGTTCACACCGTCCCGAGCCTTGATCGATGTGGTCCAGGCGCAGGAAGGGGTGTTCGAGCAGCATCACTGGTTGCTCAAACAGGTGCACATCACCCGTTTCGACGATCCCAAGCAGATCCTGGATGAACAGCATGCCCAGCTGGAGTGGCAATCTGAGCTGACGCCCAAGCAGCTTGGGGTGGTCAGCATCGATCCCGAGAACCTGCCCATCTCGGGCCTGCGGGACTACATCGGCTATCTGGATGCCAACAAGCAGGATGCCGGTCGCTACAAGCTGGAGATGTGGCGCAAGCTGCTGTCGCCGCTCTCTGTGGTGGCCATGATACTGCTGGCCTCCTCCTTCATCTTCGGTCCGCTGCGCTCGGTGAGCATGGGGGCCCGCATGCTGATGGGGATCATGACCGGCTTTGCGGTCTATGTGAGCGATCGGGTGTTCGGCCCGGTCAGCCTGGTGTATGCGGTGCCACCGATTCTGGCGGCCATCGCGCCCAGCCTGCTGTTTGGCGGTATTTCCTTCTATATCCTGAGCCGCAAGCAGTAGTGATTTGATGCCCGGGAATGCGGTGGCGCCATCTTATGTTGGCGGCCATCGCGCCCAGCCTGCTGTTTGGCGGTATTTCCTTCTATATCCTGAGCCGCAAGCAGTAGTGATTTGATGCCCGGGAATGCGGTGGCGCCATCTTATGCTGGCGGCCATCGCGCCCAGCCTGCTGTTTGGCGGTATTTCCTTCTATATCCTGAGCCGTAAGCAGTCGTTGTTTGATGCCCGGGAATGCGGTGGCGCCATCTTATGCTGGCGGCCATCGCGCCCAGCCTGCTGTTTGGCGGCATCTCCTTCTATATTCTGAGCCGAAACAGTAGCCGGATATCGAAACAAAAAAAGGGCACCCTGAGGTGCCCTTCTGTTTTTCCGGCGGCTTGGATTATTTGCTCAACTGCTCCAGATTTTCCTGCTTGCCGAGCACCACGACCTCGCATTCGGCCCAGATGTCCTGAAAGGCGCGGGGCCGCTCGCGGTTGAACACGCACAGCAGGTTGCCGAGGCCGAAGGCGGCGGTGGCGAGCCGGATCAGGGCCTGGGTGATGCGAATGTTGCTGCCGTCCGCATTCTGAATGCGCAGGCGCCAGGCGCGCATGCCGATAGTCTGGCCGGCGCGGGTCCAGAACCAGGTGTAGAAACCGCAGATGATGACGGCGAGCCAGGCGCTGTAGAGCGGGCTGGTCAGCAGCCAGGAGGCATCCTTGCCCTCGGGCACGGTCGCCACGCCGGTCGCCAGTAGCAGGTAAGCCACACCCATGCCGATGAAGCCCGCGATGATCAGCAAGGAGGTGACCACCAGGTAGTCATAGAGCAGGGCGCCCAGGCGGCGCAGCAAACCGGCTGACGGATACTGGTGCTGCGGGGGAGGGGTCTGGGGGGAGGAGACAGTCTTGCGCTTGGCCATGGTACTTATTCCATTAATATGATGCGGGCATTCTATGTAACTGGCTTAATATCGGCAAGGCGTTGAATAAATGAGCAAACGGGAGCCGGCGCAAGAAAAACACCTTGCATGCCCAAACGCCATTCGTATAATCCCTCGCAGTTGCCCGGGTGGCGAAATCGGTAGACGCAGCGGATTCAAAATCCGCCGTTGAAAGACGTGTCGGTTCGAGTCCGACCCCGGGCACCATCAACTAATTCAATGACTTAAGGCCATCCGTGAGGGTGGCCTTAAGTTTTTCTGTCCCTCAGTAATCACCAAGTGGCGATGAAGTGGCGACAGTGGTTTGGATGATCGGGGCGGCAGTGTCGCCATTCCCCCTTACAAGTTGGTCATCGTGACCGGACACATTTCATAGAAAACCTGTTTTCCGTGGCGCAGGCTGGCCTGTGCACCCAGGCCGCAGACCCCTTTTCAAAATTTCAGTTCTCGATTCATGCCCGTTTGAGCTTAACGGGCTGAAATATAAAGCCTTCCCGTCTCACCTCAAGCCCTTCGCGATCCTCCCCCGATCATTAAAATTCCCACGGAAAGTACGCCCACCCCAGTACATTCAATGAGTTGCGCTTTCAACCTCGTTATCCAAAGCCGGGCCGAACTGTAAAACCCCGCAATTTCTTTCGATCCTTTCAGATCCTAGCCAAGCCACAGATCCTTGATGTGGCGCGTTCTGGCCCTATGGTTTTGCGGTAATCCACTTTTGCAAAAAATTTTCTTGATGAACCCCGCAGGCGGGAGCGGATGAGCGCGGATTCCGTGGCGCAGACGCCGCCGTGGGCGTTTCCGTGGTGCTCCAGGAGGCTGTGAGCGGGCGTAGGCTTCACGTATGATGCAGCGCTGCCCGACGGCGCCCATTCATGCGGCACCTTTCCCTGGCCATGCTCAGGCGCTGTCAGGCAGATAGAAGAAGGCCCCACTGTGTGGGGCCTTCTTCGTTTGGTGGGTTACTCGATGATGGGGGAGAGGGTACTGGCCAGTTGCCCGGCCTGCTCGCTCTGGCCGATGAATGTATCGGCACTGGTTGGCGGTGGGCCGCCGTGGTTATGGCTGGCGGCGGTGGCGGCCAGTTGCTGCACCACGTCCATCAGCTGGTTGAGCAGGCGGAAGATGTTCACCCCATCGCTACCCATCCAAGACTTGGGTGACTCGAAGTGCTGCAGCTCGCCGGCAAGTGCCCGACGAACCAGGGCGATATCTTCATCCAGGTTGCCGCCTGCTGTCTGGCTCATGTTACCGGCGCTGCCCAGGATCATGTCTTCGGCGGTCAGCAGCTCGATATCCCCGAGTGCCTCGATGCACTTCATGCCCCCGATCTCTTCCACGCTACTGGCCAAGACGCTCATCCGGTGCTGACCGAACTCGCCCAGGTACTCGTCCGCCTCGCGGATCATCTGCATGGCCTTGTCGTGCTGGCGGCGGTCAGTATGGCGTGACTGGTTGCCCACGGTATCGGTACGGCTGAACACCTCGGCCCGTTGCTGCTGTAGCTGCTCGCCCGGGGCGATGTCCGGCAGAGGCCAGCCAGTGCCCAGGATGGTGCGAATGAACGGCCGGTCTGCCCGACCAAAGGCAAACCCCAGCTCGACGATGGTTCCCTCGATGGGGAACTGCAGCAGCCCCTGCTCTGGCCCGCCGAACATCACCGGCAGCGGTACCGCCCGATAGAGCGGGGTGCCCTGGTCAGGCTGGCCATCCTCGCCGAGCAACTGCACATCCACCGCATAGCGCGGGCGGAACGGGTCATTGAGCTGGCCGGCGCTGGCCTGGTCGCTGATGGCCTCGACCCGCCCGAATTTGGGCAGGTGCATCTTGTCGGCCAGCTCGGGGAATTCCCCCTCCATCTTGCGCCGCTCTGGCGATTTCACCGGTTTACCTGGTGTGGCCGTGGTCAGGGTCATTTCGTCACCCTTGAGCCGTACCCGTTCCACCCGCTTGCCGTTGACGATGGCCCCCGGGCGCATGGCCGGGATCGGGGCCAGGGTGATGGTGTTGCCCGCTTGGCGTGCCGAGAAGGCCGGATCCACCTCCACCGCCTTATCTGCCCATCGGCTATGGGCATGACTGCCCACAAAGATGGCGCCATCTGGTTGTTGATGCCAGATGAAGTCAGGTACCGAGAAGGCGCGGCCCGCATTATCGAGCAGCTGATAGCCGGTGCCGGCGCTGGTGAAGTTGGGGATCGGGGTGTCGGTGTAGTCTGCCCCGTCCGGCAGCAAGAAGGTGAGTTGGGTCTGGTCGGTCAGCCAGGCCAGCAGGCTGCGCAGGGTGGCATGCTGGATACTGACCGGGAACTTGCTGCCCAGGATCCCGGCCAGCTCACGGCATAGCAGCTTGCTGGCACCGTTGGCGGCGGGTTGTACGTCATAGACATAACCGGTGAACCAGCGGCGCAGTTCCCCGTTGTAGCCGGTATCCAGAGTCAGGGTCTGCCCTTTGGTTGCCGTCCCTTCGATGGTCAGGGAGGCACGGCCACCGGCAGAGATGTCGAGCACGATATCATGGTCAACCAGGTGGGCTGGTTTACCCCCCAAAGTCAGATTGGTCGATAGTTTCACGCCATTACGTCTCCCAGCTTGTCATCCAGCCCCTTCATCACCTTCTCCCAGGAACTGAGCTGCTCCTGCTCAGACGCTGCCGCGCTGCTGTCTGTTTTCGCCGGCGTGGCATTGGCGGTGCCTTGCCCCACTGTGGCAGCAGCCTTGGGGAGGCGCTGCTCGCGTTTCTCCGGTACCGAGTTGTGCTCGCGCAGGGTGAATTGCACCTGCCACGCCAGGAGCCCCTCCTGTTCGCTGGCGGTGATACGCCCTGCGAACTTTGCCTGGCGCACTTTCACCGACTTGGCTAGCAGCGACCCGACCCGGTAGATATGGCGCTTCCCGCCGTCACCCTTGGCATCTGCCAGCTCGAACAGGCGGCTCAGGGTCTGCTCATCGTTGAACGGCACCAGGCCGGAGACATCGAGTTCCTTGGCCTTCTCGCCCTGCTCGGCGCTGCTGGTTGAGCTGGTCTGGCCGCTCTGGTCCTTGTCCTGAAACTGCATCGAGGCGGAGATCCGCATCGACTTCATCACGATGGGCTCACCGTCCAGTGTGAGCATGGCGGTTCGGCTCATTGGGTTAACTCCTGCCAGAAGGTGAGCGGGGAAGGGGAGAGCAGAAGGGCGCCGACGGTCATGCTGTGGCTATGGTCAGGATGGGCACTCTCGAGCAGTTGGGCGGCCAGGCTGGCGGGTTCGCCATACCCGTGCCAGCTCCACAGCATTCCGGCAAGGCTTGGCTTGTTGGCCAGTGCCTCATCCAGTTCGGCAACCCGGGCAGCGCGCTTGGTGGCCAGCGCGGCCAGTTTGGCTTTGGTGGTCGTCGGTGCCGGCGAGTTGTTCCCACTGCCCTGCAGAGCATCTCTGGCAGCAGTCAGCATCAGTTGGCGGCGCAGCGGATCCCATATCAACGGCTCTTCTGCCTTCCAGCGCGGCACCATGGCCGCAGTGGGCTGAGCCATGATGTCGTTGTTGGCGGTGAGGCGGCGTAGGGTCGCGCACCACTCCGGTAGCGGCAGGATTGCGCAGACTGGGGCCAGAGCAGCGGCCAGTTCGGTCTCGCTGCTGCCTGTGACCAACCAAGTCACCGCATGGAGCTGCCCAGCAGGCAGCAGGGGATCTGCGCCATCCTGCAGCTTGGCCGCCATTGCTTTGATGGCGTTGGGGGCGGCAAGGGTGTATTTGCCACCCTGCTCCTGCCCTATACCATGCTGATATGGCGCAACCGTGAGGCAACGGCCCATCAACAAGCCTCCACTCCATGCATCAGGATTCAGCATTTGTACTTGGCGACCCAATAGACAGCGATGCAAGCGAGCACTGGCACCAGCCAATCCAACAGGCTTGCCAGATCCCAAACTCGCCAGTCAAAGCCACCCCACCATGGCATGTTGGCGCGCTTGTCATGGCCGAACATGGCGATCCAGCGATACTCTGCCTGTGTATGTTCACGGGCGATGAACCAGAGGCAGCCCAGGGCGCCACCGAGGCCCCATATGCTCTGGTTGATACCCAGCATGACTTGTAGTGCAACTGCCATCACTGCGTGCCAAAGTGGCGAGCAATCGATACCTATCCCCATCAGCTAGCCTCCAGCGCTTCGATGCGGGCCAGTAGGCGCAGATAGTTCCTGCGCTGTAGCTTTGCCTCCAGCACCAACGCCTCTTCGTAGACCAAGCTAAATCTGTCTCCAGCCTCTCGACCCATTTCAATTATTTCTCCGGTCTCCCTATCGATAACAGCAGGTATTTCATCCCAAACGTTGTAACAGACGATCCCATACTTAAAGGCGTCTAAATCGTGACGTTCAAATGCTTCGATAACCCGCTGAGCAATGGCTCCCACATGCCAGCGTGCAACGCTCTCACCTTTTTTCGCAACTCGATCGAGATACTGGTATTCGACATATTCCACCTCAGCCCAGGCATCCAACATCTCGTCTGTAATTGGCTTTGGAACTGTTTTGCACCGCTCATCAGAGGTGACTGAGAATGCAGTCTGGATAAAGCCCCCTGCGAACGGGAGCGAGTTTGAGCCAAGATATCTGGTATTGGCCACGTCAGGACGCACATCTCCGAAAGCACCAATATGGCCAGTACCTTTGGGGACTAGACGAAGAGCAATATCCGCTGCAGTGCCTTTTGCAGAAACTGACGTATTCGAGGCATTAATGCCTTCGACTGAGACTGTACTTTGTCCGAAAGAGCAACCGACTTGGGAAAATGATGGCGATGCTGAGGAGGCGACTGAAATTGATGCGCCTGTACACCCGATCATCCGCATGTTAGTGCCTTCCATCCTAAATGGAGTGGCAGACCCGACATCGGTACAACCTATGTAAGTAATGCCGTCGTTACCCACTAAGTTACGGAAGCCGTAAATCGTGCAATTAGTCGTTGTCACGCCGGTCACTGTACTGCGATTTGCAGCGCCAACAGCATTGCCATTGTGCGCGACTCCTTGATGCACATCGTCCACTGTACCTTTTGCAATGTGGACGTCGTCAGAGCCGCACTCAATCCCAACGAGAGAAGCAGCTGCGATGCCTGGCTTGGTGTAAATAGTGAAACCGTCTAACGTCGATTTTGCTGCCGCTTT
The DNA here is from genome assembly GCF_022549315.1 of Aeromonas sp. MR16. Classification (NCBI taxonomy): domain Bacteria; kingdom Pseudomonadati; phylum Pseudomonadota; class Gammaproteobacteria; order Aeromonadales; family Aeromonadaceae; genus Aeromonas; species Aeromonas sp. MR16. The sequence continues at coordinate 31,510 of NZ_JAKZFK010000026.1, forward strand.
TATATAAGGGTCTGTGACCGGTGGTTTTGTACGAAACCGAATGCCTGTATAAGATCTTTCGGGGTTCCCTCCAAAATCCTTGGCAGTAATATTCTTGAGATGCCATACCCCACGCACATCTATTCCCGCCGACCCCTCCACGCGCATCCCTTGGCGTGATGTAACAATGTTTGTGGCAGAGTTACTGTCAGGGGGAAGTGATGCATCACCACGGGCTTTCAAATCAAGGCCATCGGCACCAGTGAAGTCGGTGCGTATGCGTTCCAGATGCACATTAGTTGGGTTTCCATTACCGAAGCTGACACCGTAGGAACCCACGTTGTGCACATAAACATCGGATATAGTTGTGTTAGTGCAGGCTGTATCAACGCCACCCTGAGTACCGAACTGCACAATCCCGTGTCCAGCCCCTTGGTTGCCAGTAAAGCCCCCTTGCAACTCGAAACCAGACAAGTGGTTATTATTAGGCGCAATCAAGGCAATGATACTGATGGTGGCATCATCGCAAATTAGTTTGGTGTGTCCTTTCACGCAAATCAGCGACACCCCTTTTCTTAAGACTATGCCGCAGGTTGATGCTGGGATCGCCACGCCAAAATTGTCGAAAGTCTCATTCAGACTACTGGCAGCTATCTTGTATACCTTTGGGCCAAGATAGACAACACCACCACCAGATGCATAAACAAAATCTATCGCCAGCTGGATAGGTAAAGTGTTGAATTGACTACCTCCGCCTTTGGCACCGAACATCTCTGCAGTGACATTGGTGCCAAGCAAGCTGCCGACTGATACAGCATGCTCCTCGTAACCCGGCAGGCTAAAACTCATTAAGTTAGAACCGCCAGGACTACTCAGGTCACGCCGTAATCCTTTCTCTGTTTCCATGACCCAGCTGGCGCTTTGTGCCGGTTTTTCGTTTGAACCTACATTCCTTGGCAAGTACCCGGCCCATGAAAAAACCTGTGATGTATCACGGTCTAACATCACCTGCTTTTCTGTTGTGATAGTTACCGAAGTTCCAAACTCGCCAATGAGATCGTAACCGGCTTCAGCCATCGATCGCTTCCAGAGGACGAAGGTGTCGGGGATGGCTCCCGAACCGCCGCTGCCACCTTGCCCACGGCCATCAATGACAGTGCTGTCAGCTTGCACGGTACCCAGCTTGGCCACGTAGTGCTGATAGCCGTTGCCATCCACGTGGTCGGTCAGATCTGCCACGCTGGTGATGATGGTGACGTGGTTCTGATGCTCAGAGAGCAGTGAACCAGACCGGTGCACATCTACCCAGACGCCGATCGGCTTGGTGCCCGGGTAAATGACCTGTGGCTGTTTCAGCTCGATGCGCAGGCCGCCGACGATGGCCACGCCCTGGGTAACCTGATGGCCGCCATCCTGCTGCACGACCTTGAAACCATCACCAATGAAGGTGTGATGGCCATAGAGCTGGCTGGCCAGCTGGCGCAGATCTTCATCCTGCCCGCGCAGGCGGGCGGCATAGTCAATCTGCCAAGTGCCGGCATCCACGTTGGTGAGGGTCGCCTCGGCTGCCTGGTCGTAACCCATCAGCATGGACTTGACCAGGGAGTTACCGGTCTGGCCGGTGGTCTGGTCGGTCTTTAGCTTGGTCTCGCGCCCCTTGTAGACAATCATCCCGATCACGCCGTTCGCCTTGTTGCGCAAGTACATGGCGTTGAACGAGAAGTCGCCGACCGTGGTATCCATCACAATGGTGTAGGCCACCGCGTTGTTGTTGATGCGGCCGCGCTGGTCCACGTTCTGGCGATGCATGATCTGACTCTCCGGCGGCAGGCCGGTGTCCGGGTCGATGGGGGCTGTGATATCCAGATTGGGGATATCCGCCAGCACGAATTCATCCAGCACGACCGGTTGCTCTGCGGCCAGGCTTGACTGCCAATATTGTTCGAATGCGTTGGTAATGACCTGGCTCATCAGGACTCCTTGCGGGGGAGAGACGCCCCGTAAACGTGTTGAATGAAATGGATTTGACCGGCGCGCAAGTACCCCTTGCAGGCTGGTTTATTGATGGTTGCGACAAATACCTGGTGGCCCATGTCGATACGGCCAGCATGCAGGTAGCCCACGGCGGGATAGAGCACCTGGAAGCGGTATCGCCGACAGGTGCGGCCGTAGTGCTGGATCAAGGTCTCCATCAATTGCTGATTGGCGGCCAAGTCGCTGTCGGCCACCTCGATGGTGATGACGTCCCAAGGTGTGCCTTCTTGTCGTTCATGAAGCTCACACCAGCCGATTCCCAGGCGCTCAAAGATGCGCTTGAACCCCGCCACCTCGCCCGAATCCTGGGCGTTGATGAAGGCGAACTTCACCCGCTTGCGGAACAGGGTGAGCGGCTCCCCCTTGAAGCGGGTGATGTCCCGCTCCCAGGCGATCAGCGCCAGCATGGCCTCCGAGCAGGTCATCGGGTCTTGCTGGGTCAGCGGTTGCAACAGCCAGCCGCGCAGGCGGCGCCAGAACGCCATGATCCCCTTGGCCAGGAAGGCTGGCTCTTGCACTCCCTCGGCAATGGTCTTGCCGTCTTCCCACCAGGGGGCCGTGCTGTCTGGCAGCTGCGGGGCCTTGTCCTGGTGGTTGAGCTCGGTGGTCTTAGTCATGGAGGAACACCTCCAGCTCACTCAGGCGCGGGATGGCGAGGCCAGAGACGATATCCAGCTCAGTGAAGTGCAGGCTCTTTATTTCTGTGAATGCCTGATGAAGCTCGCGGCCAAGCTGGCTCAGTGAAAAGCGGGACTGCGGCCACGCCCGGGTCACTGACGGATAGTCAGCTGACTGGCGAAAGGCCGCCTTCACCATCAGCTCTACCTCACGTTTGAGTGTCAGCCGCTGTTCGGCGGTCATGTTCTCGGCCGGCCACAGCTCCAGGTGCAGTGAGTGCTCGGTTTCTGGCATGGCCATCACCTGCAGGTCATCGCCATGGCCATGGTTCCCCTGGGTGCTCACGTAGTCGTTGAGCTTGTCGATCAAGCTGGCCGGCGTGGTGCCCACCTCCAGCAGGATGAAGGCATTGGCGGTACCCGGGCCCCGCGGTGCGTCATGCTCGAAGAAGATGTGATCGGCACGGATCCCCGCCACGCTGGCGAGCATGGAGCGGTAAATCGCGTCGATGTGGTAGCGCCCTACCGCTGAGAACTGGTTCTGAATGCGCAGCCCCAGAGCATCGTTGCTCTCGGCATCGGCCCCCTGTGTGGTGACCCAATCGCGGTCGGCGTTACGCGCTGACAGGATGCCGGTCACCGGTTTACTCAGCAGGTTGTAATAACCGGGGGCCAGATTCCAGGCGCTGCCGGCGAACTCAGCCTCACAGACCACCTTGGCTACGGCCTCACCGGCAGGGCTCACCATCTCCTGCAGGGGGCGCAGGCGATAGATGGTGCCGTTGATGCGCTCAGTGGTGATCCAGACATCGGCCGGGATAGTGACGGCCTCTGCCGGATTGACCTTGGTGAAGTTGACCAGGCCCCGGGTTTTCTGGGCGGCCTTGCGGGTGAGATCCACATCCCAGGCCTTGAGGTCGAGATAGGTATCGTTGGCGGTTGCGGCAAAGCTGGCTGGCAGCACATGGCCTGCCAGCAGGGTGCGGATCAGCCAGAGCGCCGGGGTGATGACCACGCCGCGCACCAGGCGCCAGAACGGGGACACATCGCTGTCGTTGGTGATGAGTGAGCCGGCGGCCTCCACCTCTTTCTTGAGCTCGGCCTCCATGGCCGCCTCGGTTGTCGGCACCCCGCTTTTTGCCAACAGGGCCATAAAATCCACAGTGGGGCGCAGGTTCATAGGGTTACCTCCAGATCGCCGAATTCATAGGTACGGGCCGTGACCATGATGCGTTCCGGCGATTCTTCGCTGATCAGGATGGTGCCCGGGATCAGGCGCACATCGTTCTCGACCAGCAGTTCGATCTCGGTCATCACATCCGCCCGCAGGGTGGGGCTGCGTTCGCCGATGAGCTTGCGGGCCAGCCCCGACTCCATGATCCGGTGCTTGATGTCCTGGCCGATGCTGTGTCGGTCCTGGGTCAGGCGTGGCTGGCCGCCGGCGTCGAGTTGCCAGGCGCCATCCACCACCAGGATGTCGATGTACTTGGGATCGGTCATGGGGTGGTCATCCACAGTTCTTGCTCCATCTCCCCCGGTGACACCTGGTTCTGGAAGTGGTTGTGCACCTCGCCGATATGCATGGCCTTGGTCGGCTTCTGGTTCGCCGTGGTCGCTGCCGCGTTGGCTTGGATCAGCTGCTGGCCAATGCCACCGGAGGGGATGTTGCTTTGACCGCCCTGGCGATAGCGGGCCAGCGGTGCGTTGATGTTCTCGGGGTTCGGCAAGTTGAGGTCAGGCATGGCGCCCGCCTCAATGTTGACGCCCGGGATCATGTTGAGCTTGTCGATGAGCCAGTCGATAGACTTGCCGAGTAGTTGGAACACGCCCCAGTCTGAGAAGGTTTTTTTCAGGTCATCCCAGTAGTAGATGACCGCTGCAACAGCCCCTATCAGCAGCACGATGCCAGCCACGATCAGCCCGATGGGGTTGGCATACATGGCGATGTTGACGGCCAGCAGGATGGCACGAAAGGCAACCAGCCCCGCTTTGAGCAGGTTGAGCGGCGCCATGATGACGGTCCAGGCGATGCCCATCCCCAGGGTCGCCAGCTTGGCCAGCCCCGCGACCAGCATCCAGGCGCCGGTGACCATGCTCAGGCCTACGATGGCGAGCATGGCATAGCTGATCACCTTGGTCAGGTTCGGGAAAAGGTGAGTCCACCGCAGCACATCATTGGCGCCATCGGCAAAGAGACCGACCACCGCATTGATGGCTGGTAGCACCACGCCAAAGGCGGCGGCACGGATGGCGAACCATCCTTGCGTCACCCGTTCCCACTGATCGGTCATTGACGCGGCCATCTGTTCGGCCTTGCCCATGCCGTGGGTGTTGGCCAGCGCGTTGATGTTGGTGGCCAGGCCCTTGGTGTTGGTCATGAGCAGCTTGATCATGGCGACCGCCTCATCCGAGCCGAACGCCTTCTTGAGCTCATCCCCCTCGGCCACGCTCATGGTCTCGCCGTAACGCATCTTGAGCTTGTCCAGGATGGTGAGCACCGGCAGCATGTTGCCTGCCGAGTCGGTGAACTGCATGCCGAGCGCCTTCTGAGCGCCACCGACACCAGCCAGGAAGGACTTGAACTTGGTACCGGCCTCGCCGCCGCTCATGGTGGCCTGCAACTGGCCCAGCACGGCGAACTGCTCATCCATCGACACCCCGGCCGCCGTGGCGTTGGCACCGATCGCGCCGAACGCATCGGCCATGCCCTGGCCGGTGGTCTTGAACAGTTGGACCGCCAGCGCCGTTTTGCCGGCGACATCTTCCACCCAGTTGGCCTTGCCCATCTGCTTGGCCTGCTGCTCGAAGATGCCGTACATGGTGCCCATGTAGTTGGTGATGGTGGCGGTGTCGGCTTTGGTGGCCTTGGCCAAGGTAGTGGAGGCGCGAGTGAAGGCTGGCAGCTCGTTCCCCTCCAGCCCTGCGATCGCGGACTGGATGTCGTAGGAGGAGCGCACGATCTCGGTGGCCGAGTTGCCATACTGCACAGACAACTTGAGCGCTTCGCGGCCGAGCGCCCCGAGCACATCCTTTTGCACATCGAGGGAGGCCACCTCAGCGAGGGCCCTGTCCATCTCGATGGCCGGGCCAAGGGCGCCTTGGATCGCCATGACACCGCCAGCCACGGTGGTGGCCCCCATGGCCATGTTGCTCCAGCCCTGACGGCCCGCCTTGCTGACCTTGTCCATCTGGGCATTGATGCCTGCAAGGGGCTTGGTGACCTGATCCACCAAAGTCACCTGCATCATCAATTTTTCCATCCAGTTCATAGGCCGTTATCCGTTCAATGCTTTGGCAATGCCCTCGGCCACGGCGGCGGCGTTGGACTCTTGGTGCTTTTTGTCTAACCAGATGGCGCGGGCCAGGCTGTCGAGGTCGTCATCCTCATGGGGCAGGTAGTAACGGCGCAGCGCCAGCACCTGCTCCAGTTGGTTCCGCTCGATGGCCTCGGCACGCGCCGTCAGTTTTTTACGGTGATGTCCAGATCGGGTGCGAATTCCTTGTTGACGGCACCAGCCAGTTGCAGGGCTGCGCTGGGACGCTTGAGCAGGTCATCGAGCGCCTCTTTGCTCTCCTGGCAGACGATCTTCTTGAGGTAGTTGTGGGCAGGTGCCACCTTGTCGTTGGGCATCATGTCGTTGATGAAGCTGTTGTAGGCCACCATGGTCGGGGCAAACTTCAGCTCTTTGCCTGCGACTTCCAGGGTGATGATCGGTGTGCTCATGGGGTTGTTTCCTCTTGTTCAATCCAGTTGGTCAGGGTGGTGATCTGGGTTTGGCAGCGGCGCAGCGCCGTCTGCAAGGTGGGGATAAACTGCACGGCGTCGCCGTAGGTGCTCCCCGTGAATTCAGGCTCCGGACAGTTGGGCACCAGCCCCGGCGGTGGCAGCCGCTTCACCACCCGGGTCTGCACCACTGTCGTGGGTTGGCTGGAGCAGGCGCAGAGCGCCACCAGGCAAAGGCTCGCGAGCGCAATCCGGGCGGCCCGCCGGCGGAGTGGCCAGGGCTTGTTGCAGTTCATCGGCTGTTTTCCTGTTCTGGTTGTCGAGCTTGGCCAAGGCGGCGTTCTGGTTGTTGAGCAGCAGGCGCAGGCCCTTCGTGATCAACTCCTGTTCCTGGAGCTCGGTGGCCTGCTGGTCGTTGGCCGTCTGCAGATTGGTGATCGTGGTTTGCTGCTCTGTCAGGGTGCGCTGCATGTCCACCGTGCGGCGATGGGTGACATAAAGCGCCAGCACCAGGAGCAGGCCCACGATCCCCAGCACCTTGCTGAGCGTGCTCATGCTTCACCCATCGACAGCTGGGCCGGAGTACCAACAAGCAGATCACCCACCGGCAGCGGCTCATTGAGGGGCCAGCGGTACCCGGTGACACGGGTCAGCGGGAATTCGCGGATATTCACTTCATCTCCCTGGTTGCCTCCCAGCACCAGCAGGTTGCCGGATGTGGACTTGCCGACCACGAACCCCACATGACCGCCACCGTCGCGGGTGAACACCACCACACAGCCCTGTACGGGGCGGTCCAGCTTCTCACCCCAGCTCAGATAGCTTTTGGCACTCTCGAAGCGGGTAGACTGGATGCCGACCCGCTCCAGGCAAGCGCCGACAAAAGCGGCACACCATGGGGTTTCATCATCACGGATGCCTCCCCGCTTGATCGCCTTCCACATGTCGAGAATGGCCTGGGCATGTTTTGGCCCCTTAATCTCTTTCAGGCCCAAGTGCTTTCGAGCCTCGTCAAGCCAGCGCAGAGCCATATCAGCCCTCCTTCTTGTTGAAAATCAGGGCAGCCCGGTCGCGGATGATGTCGATCCCGAGCAGCCCCACCACTCCGCCCAGGAAGGGGGTGGCCTCCTGGGGGATCCCGAGCAGGTGGGTCCCGGTGGCGGCCGCCAGGGTGATAAGGCCGCACAGCAGGGATTCGATCAGCCGGCGGCGACCCCGTCCGCCGGCGTAGGTAATGCGCAGGAAGGCGATGGCGAGTGCCAGCAGGGCCCCATAGACGGCGGGCCAGTTGTCCATCAGCCAGGCCAGCAAGGCGGTGGCTAGGGTCGGGTCTTTATGAGGCATGTTGTTCATGTCCGTGGCTCTGATTAGCGGCCCAGCCTCTCAAGGCGGGTCTTGCAGGGGACGCACAGGCGCACCCCTGGTACATGGCGGCGGCGTTCTTCCGGGATGGGGTCGTCGCACTCTTCGCACAGGTGCCGGCTCTCCCCCTGATAACTGCCTTTGCCCACCTGGCTGGCCAGTTGGGCCGCCAGCATCCTGGCGGCGTGACGGGTGGCGCGGTCGATGTCGTCCAATCTCCCCCCTTAACCCAGCAGGTGGCGGGTGTCTTCCTGGGAGAGGTAAGGCACGCCGTTGATGTGAACGAAGTCGGGGGAGGTGACGAACCCCTTGATTTTGTGAACCCCCTTGCTGCCCCCCTTGGGATCGACGTCGAGCAGGTCAGAGATCTGCAGCTTCACGCCGAAGGCCTCCACCTTCATGGTTTCGTCGCCGGTGTCGGCGTAGAACAACACGTCGTCCGGCGCCATGCCGCGCCAGCTACCGGCCCGTTTGGCTGCATCGCTCAGGAGGGTGAAGTTCTTGGCATCGAGCTCGAACTCCACCTCGGCAGCGACATCCCCATCGACGAAGCCATCCGGTATCCCCCGGGTCTGGGCCACGGCGCTGTTGTCGGTGATGGAGAGACTGGCTTTCTCGACATGGACCATGGTGCCCATCAGGGTGGTGTCGAAGCTCTGGCCTGAAATGCGTCTGGTCATGGGTTAGCCCTCCCCGTTGTTGAGGCTCAAATCGAGCATGATGTTGACGGTGATCCCCTTGGGGCAGTCCACGGTGCGCACTACCACATAGACGGAGACCAGGTTCTTGGCGGTCCACTGGATGCTGATGTCGCCATCCTTGGGGGAGGCGATGTCGCCCGGGAACGGCTGGCCGTTGATGGTGGTGGCCTTGGCCATCTCGCGTAGGTCTTTGCCGAAATACATGATGGCGGCCGCGGTACTGCCCGGAGTGGAGTTGAACGAGCGATCCCCGATGCGGGCGATGGCTCGCAGGCGCATCCGGCGAGCAGTCTTGTAGGCCACACGCAGGTTTTCGATCACCTGGTAGTCGCCGCCCTCGGCATCCAGGGTGCGGCCATCGGCCCAATAGGTGCCGTCATAGTCCGGATACCACATCGGTACCGAGTAGCGGTTTTGTTCCAGGGTTTGCAGGGTGGCGAGCGGCAGCGTGATCCCGGCCTTGTCCACCGGCTTGTTGCCAAGGCCCACCAGGGCACCGGTCTTCACCCGGCAGGGGCTGTCGGCGATGCTCACCGCCCGGTTGCACAGGCGACCTGCATAGACGCCAGCGAGGTTGGGCCACAGTTGCGGCACCAGAGAAACCGAGCTCGCGGCGATACCGTCTTGCAGGGCGGCCAGCGTGGTTTCGTATTCGCTCCAGTCCTGGCCACCCTCACCAGCGGAGACGATGCCCGGTACCGCCAGCAGCATGAACTGCCAGCGCCCCCATTTGGCGATCAGCTCCTGGTTGAGCGCATGGGCGGCATTGATGCCTGCCTGGTCCCACTCCTGACCCAGCACCACGACACCTTCAAACGACTGGGTCTGCTGGGCGGTTCGCACGGCGGCCAGCCAGTCGCCATCTTCCGGTAGCACGTAGGCGGCCGCCGTCCAGTTCTGGCCAGCGTTGTCACGGCTGGCCAGCAGGTTGGTCTTGAGCTCGCTGTCACCCTCACCCAGCAGGGTGTCAAAGTCCGATTGGGTGTTGAGTGAGAGCAGCTTGCCGGTGTTGCTGGCGGCACTGCCGATGAACAACAGGTGGCGCTCGACCTCGGTCACTGGCCCCTGCATCTGGTTCAAGTTGTTGATCTGTACATAAGGCCACATGGCGTTATTTCCCCTTCATGCCTTGCTTGTTGACGTCCCAGCCGTAGTTGATGCTTTGCAGCGCTCGGGCAAAGGCCTGTTCGCGTTGCTTGGTGTTGGCGCCCAGGAACGGGCGGGCTGGTAGCTGGATCTCCCAGCTCTCTTTCACTGGTTCGTCCTTGAGCTTCTTGATAAGCAACCCCGCCTGGGCGTAGTTGAGATTGGCGGTGATCCAACCCAGCGATGCCGAGCGGTATGCCCGCTTGCGCTTTCCAGGACGCTTGAACCCAAGCTCGCGCAGCTTGCGGGCCTGTGCCTTGCTGGCCTGCTTGTTCTTGCCCACATCACTGGGGGCAATGCGGCGCCGGCTGGCGGCCGTCACCTTGTAGGTGTGCCCCTTCTGGTGGGTGTTAGCGATGACCCCTGCGTGGGCGCTCATGGTGCCCTTGGTGAACCCCAGCTCTGCCATGTCCTGGCGAGGCTCGCGGATCTGCAGCAGCTTGGGCAGGCCACGCAACATCTTGCGTTTGCCCCGCTTGCGCGGTGCCCAGGCATTGCCATTGGGGTCTTGCTGCTGGCGCACGTTACGGGTGGCCAGCTTTTTCATCTCGTTGGCGGCACGCCACACCAGCCGCTTGCGCTTCTTGGGGGGCAGGGCCAGCAGGTTGAGCTGGTCTTTGCCTCGGTGCGCGTCGAGCGTGATGGTGATCATGCTGGGCCCCCAATCTGATGCTGTCCTGTATCACCCACGTTCAGGTCGATGTGCTCGGCTACCCAGATGTCATATGGGGCCACGTTCCAGCGCTTGCCGAGCCAGTTGATTAGCCCTTGCGGGTGCTCGATAAGACGCAGCGGTTCAGCGAAGGGGAGCTGGATCTCGAGGTCCGCAGTCTGCTCGTCGTTCGGGGTGACGGCGTACTCTGGATCAGACAGCTCGAACTGCTCGCGAAAGTCGTCGTGTTCCTGCACCCAGGCGGCGACGGCCGCCAGCAGAATGGCCGGATCCAGCTCTCGAAACGGCAGTTGCTCGATGGTGAACACCGCCTGGTAGGTGAGCCAGGCCACATCCACCCCGGTGGGCCCCATGTTCTTTGGTTCGAGCTTGATGGTGCCGTTCTCCATCCAGCTATCCAGGCGCTTATGGCATTTTCCCGGCAGCACCCGCAGCAGCTCGGCGTGGAGCGCATGCAGGAAGTAGCCCTGAGCCTGCTGCTCGTTCATGACTGCGCTCATATCAGCGATACCCCCGCCCGGTGCTTGCCCTTGATGCTGCGCACCAGTTGCTGGCTCTCGGCCAGTAACTGGGCGCGCTGGTCCTGGGATCGCTCCACCTGGTTGTTGGCGGTGGCCCGCTCGGTGACGCTGGCGAACTCGGGTAGCAGCGCGGACTTGGCGCGGGCGAATACGGCGGCCAGGTACTGCTCGGTCAGGGCATTGTTGCCACCTTCCAGGCTGGGCCCTGGTACCTCGGCGGCGGTGGTGTAGCCCTTGCCCTGCAGCGCGGTCTGATGGCTGGCGAGCTGCAGGTTGATTTCAGATACGGCGGCGAGCAGGGCGGCGCCGGTGGTCTGCTGGTCCAGATCGGCAGGCAGGGCGCGGCGGCGTTCGAAGTCGGCGACGGCAACATCAGGCCAGAACCCGTCATTGCGGATGGTGGCGGCGCTATAGTCGATGTCCTTGCCTGCAAACATGTCTGGACCCCTGTTGATACTTGCCAATGTGAACACCACTGCCCCGGTTGCTCAGGTCGCCGATGGCGCGGCGAGAAAAGGTGCACCCCTGTAGCCACGGATCGCAGGATTCGGCGCGAGCCTTGCGGCTGGCCTATCCTCCCCGCCGGGGTGCGACGGCGCGGAGAGTCGGTTACTCCGGATTCAGCGCCCGGAGGCGCATGGCAATCTTCTGGCGCAAGGTGCCGACGCCCACCTTGCCGTGCAGTTTGTCGGCCTGGGCCAGCCAGTGGTCGGCCTGCTCCAGGGTGGCGCTATCCCCCACTGCGCTGGGGCGTGGCTGGCCGTCGTGGTCGCGCAGCAGCAGGCAACCCGCAGCCTTGAACCACTTGGCGGTCAGCCGTTCGTTGAGGCGCCACTCGTTGCGCACCTTGTCGAACACCCGGGAGAACCAGGGCTCGACGGCGTGCCCCTCGGCCGCCTGCTTCTCGGCCCACTCGAGCACGGTGTCTGCCACGAAGTGGGCCCAGTCGCGCTTGATGTTATTCGGGGTGCGTTGGCCCTGGGCGATAGCGAGATCCGCCCAGGCGATGCCGGCGTCGAAGTCGCCCACATCGAAAGCCCAGATGATGAGGCGCTGAAACAGCTCGTTCTGATAGGGCTGGCCCGACTCGCTGACGGCGGCCAGATAGCGCTCCACATAGGGGCGGTACTTGGGCATCAGCTCATCGCGTTTCATGTTCACCCGGTCGCCGATGCGGGCCAGCTTGCGCAAGCGGGCAATGTCCTGTTCCAGGGCAATCAGTTGCAGGTGCAGGCTGTCGGCCACCGCGCCGGTGGCGACGCCTGAGCAGGCGGCCTGCTCGGCCCCCTGCATGGCGAGTACGCGCTGTTTGTGGCGTTGACCGGGTGAGCTCATGGGTTAGCCCTGGGCCGCTTGAGCGGCTGCTTCGGCGGCGAGAACAGCCGGATCAGCGCCGATCTCGATGTCGGCCTCTTCGAATCCGCCGTAGGCCTTGTGCTCGCCGAGGGCATAGCCCTCCATGCGCCAGTACTGGTTATCGAAGCTCTTGCTGTCCTGGTTGTCGTCAGCCTTGCGCTTGCGGGTACCGCGCTGGGTGTAGCAGTGCAGGTTGTCCAGGGTGGTGACCACCATCCGCTTACCCGGGAAGAAGGGCGGGATATAGGCCTTGCGACCGGCGATGGATTTGGCCAACTGCTGAGCGGCGATCTGCTCGCTCGGCTTGGTGGCTTCGCTGTAGAGCTTGGCCTGAGCGGCTGCGACCAGATCGGTGCCGACCAGCACCACCAGACGGGGGTCTTGCTGGAACAGGGGGTCGATGGTGGTGTTGATGAGGTCGGAGGCCATCTCGTCCAGGGTCTTGTACTCGCCCTTGCCGTCCGGGTCGAAGTAGATCTTCTCGCCAGCCGCGGCCTTGATGATCTGGCTACCACCTTTCCACTCGCGGGCGAGCTGGTGCCAGCCCTTGTTGACGTCTTGACCCAGCGGGTTCGCCGTCGGATCGGTGTCATCGGCTGCAGACACGCCATTCCAGCCGACCCGCAGCATGTCGAGAGCAAACGCCGTGTTGACGAACTCGCCGACCAGCTTGATGAACTCGCCCTCGCTACCGGCGTTGGCCCAGGTGCAGAGGGTTGCCCAATCCAGCGAGGCGCAGGAGTCGGTCTCGGTCAGTTCGTAGGTGTTGCCATCCACACCGACTTTGCCCTTGAAGCGACCGCCTTTTTTACGACCGGTGTAGAGCTGACCCACGCCAACCTGCACGACCTGGCCCTTGATCTGATCCACGTCCAGGCAGGTGATGAGGCCAAGGAACTCGACGGAGGCGAGCAGGGCAGAGCGCAGGGTGGTTTCCACCGGGCCAGTGACACTGAACTGCTTGTCCAGTTTGCTGATGTCGATGCCGTAGGCTTTGGCCAGGGCATCGCAGTATTTGTTCAGGCGCTGTTCGGCCTGAACGGTCAGGGTTTGGCTCACTGAATGCTCCTTAGCAAACTTGGTAGGTGGTGTCGTCACCGCCGATGGCGCCCGGGCGCTGGCCCGGCACTTCGGCGGAGAACTTGTCGACCTGGCCTTTCAGCTCGCCGACGGTGCTGGCCAGGCCGTTCAGGGTCTCTTCCAGCTTGCTGAACTGCTCGGCGCTGATGCCGGTCTTCTCTTCTTTCGCCGGGTCGGTCACCTGGGCGGTGGTTTCCGGTTTGGCTTCCAGCTTGGTGCTGAAGCCATCGATCTTGGTGCCAAGGCCATTGAGGGCCCCCAGCATCTGATCGAACTGTTCTTTGGTCATTTCCTCATCCTCGGGTTGGCTGGGGGTAGGTTGGAGGGCTGGCTCGCCGTGGCTGGCCAGGAAGCTGAAAAACTTGGATATCAGGCCGTCTGCCTTCTCGTGCTTGGGCAGTTTGAAGGTGGAGAGATCCAGCGGTTCGCTGGTACCGATCAGGCGAGACTCGCCCTTCTTCTTGAACTTGAGGTGGGTGGTGCCGGTGCTGGCTGGCTGGTCGGTGACGCCCAGGCCGCGCAGATAGGTGCGGCCCAGATCGGCAAACTGCTCTTGTGGTTCGATGGAACAGAACTGGTACTGGCCAACTTGGTTGTAATAAACCAGATCCCGGGTCGGACTCAGGATGGCGAACAGTTTGAGCTTGCCATCTACGACGTCGGTCTTGAGCTCCTGCACATAGCCGAAGTTTGCCCAGCGGTCGTGCTCGGGCCATATCAGTGCTGTGTAGTATTCCGGGTCGTAGGTCTCGGCCATATCAGTCAGCCAAGCAGCGGTGATCTCCCTGCCATCGACGGTGGTACCTTCGGTGGCGATACAGACCCAGCCAGTTCTCAAGGTTGATGTGTTCATGCCTACTCCCAAGTGATGCGGGCTCAGGCTATCGGGTCGGCAAGGGGGTTTCACGCTATGGCGTTCTGCTGGATTCGGATCCATCAGGAAATCCGAATTGCTCCGAACATCAGTGGGATAAGTGGGGGGAAGGGGCTGGCTATGATGGCGCCATCATTCACCGGATGGAGGCGCCGTGGCGTACCCCGAAGAGATCCGCAATGCGGCGAAGGGACTCTACCTTAAACGATGGACACCCCAGGAGATCAAGGACGAACTGGGGCTCAACTCCTGTCGCATCATCTACTACTGGGCCGAAAAGCTCGGCTGGCGTGACCTGCTGACCGAAGAGGCGGTGGAGGATGCCATTGCCCGCCGCGTCAATGTGTTGCTGGATCGCGAGAAGAAAACCCCCGGCGAGCAGGAGGAGCTGGACCGGCTCATCGGCCACCATGTCAGCCTCAAAGAGAAGGCGCTCAAGTGGGCCGAGCGTGAGCAGGCCCTCAAGACTCAGCGGGCGGAAGGGAGTGAACCCGGGCCCAGCCGTGGCAAGCGTGAGCACAACAGCCAGGGAGGGGGCGGCCGCAAGGGCGGCAAGAAGGCCAAGAACGAGATCGGGCACCTGACGGCCGATGACTTTACCGAGTGGCTGGGCACCCTGTTCGGCTATCAGTTGCGTGTGCGGGAGGCCAAGAACGACCCGGCGCTGCCGCGCACCCGCAACATCCTCAAGTCCCGTCAGATCGGCATGACCTACTACTTCGCCGGCGAGGCGCTGGAAGATGCGGTGCTGACCGGCGGCAACCAGATTTTCCTGTCTGCCACCCGGGCCCAGGCCGAGGTGTTCCGCTCCTACATCTGCAAGATTGCCCAGACCTTCCTGGGCGTCACCCTGACCGGCAACCCCATCGTGCTGTCGAATGGGGCCGAGCTGCACTTCTGCTCCACCAACTCCAACAGTGCCCAGTCCCGATCCGGCAACGTCTACATCGACGAATACTTCTGGATCCCCAACTTCGAGAAACTGTCTGATGTGGCCAGTGCCATGGCGACCCAGAGCCACTGGCGCAAGACCTACTTCTCGACCCCGTCGAGCAAGGTGCACGAGGCTTACCGGTTCTGGACCGGGGATCGCTGGAAAGGGCAGCGCCCGAGCCGGGTGGCCATCGACTTCCCAGGCGAAGATGACCTACGCGATGGCGGCCGCGTCTGTCCTGACAGGCAATGGCGCTACGTCATCACCATCGAGGACGCCATTCGCCTTGGTTGCCACCTCATCGACATCGAGGAGCTCAAGGACGAGTACCCGGAGGAGGTGTTCGACCGCCTCTACATGTGCCGCTTCATCGACGATGCCCTGTCGGTGTTCAAGTTTCAGGACATGGAGCGGGCAGGGGTGGACCCCACCCGATGGGAGGACTACAAGCCCGGGCGGCCTGACCCGTTCGGACGTCGCGAGGTGTGGATGGGCTATGACCCGAGCCGCACCCGCGACAACGCCACCCTGGTGGTGGTCGCCCCGCCCACTGTCTCCGGTGAGCGCTTCCGGGTGCTGGAAAAGCACTACTGGCGCGGGCTCAACTTCCAGTTCCAGGCGCAGGAGATCGAGCGCATTGCCAAGAAATTCCGGGTCACCTATCTCGGGGTCGATGTCTCCGGCATCGGCGCCGGGGTGTTTGACCTCTTGAAGCCGGTGTTCAAAGGGGTGTGCCACCCCATCAACTACAGCATCGAGAGCAAGTCGCGGCTGGTGCTCAAGATGATCGATGTGGTGGAGGCGAACCGCATCGAGTGGGACAGCTCGGATCGGGACATCCCGCTGGCGTTCCTAGCCATCAAGCGCAGCACCACCGGCGGTGGCCAGATGACCTTCCGCGCGGCCCGTGACAACGTGACCGGGCACGCCGACGTATTTTTTGCCATTGCCCACGCCGTGGCCAACGAACCCCTTGATACCCACCGCAAACGCAAATCCACCTGGGCAACCAGCCAAGAGAAGAAGGCAGCATGACCAAGCGACAGACACAACAACCGGCCCAGGCGGCCGCATCAACCCCTCGGCCCTCGGTGGTGTTCAGCATGCCCGAGGCCATCGACCCCACGGCCTGGATGACCGATTACACCGGGGTGTTTTACAACCCCTATGGGGAATACTACCAGCCACCTATCGACCGCAAGGGGCTGGCCAAGGTGGCCCGGGCCAATGCCCACCACGGGGCCATCCTGATGGCGAGGCGAAACATGGTCGCCGGTCGCTTCACCAACCAACGTGCCACCATCACGGCGTTCGTACACAACTACCTGCAGTTTGGTGATGGGGGGTTGCTCAAGCTGCGCAACAGTTTCGGCCAGGTGGTGGGGCTGCACCCGCTCTCGAGCGTCTATCTGCGCCGGCGCGAGGATGGGTGCTTTGTCTACCTGCAGCAGGGCAAGCAGAACCTGATTTACCGCCCGGATGATGTGATTTGGCTGGCCCAGTATGACCCCGAGCAGCAGGTCTATGGCATGCCCGATTACCTGGGCGGCCTGCAGTCGGCACTGCTCAACCAGGACGCCACCCTGTTCCGACGCCGCTACTTCCTCAACGGCGCCCACATGGGGTTCATCTTCTACGCGACCGACCCCAACATGGACGACGACACCGAGGAGGAGATGAAGGAGATGATCGCGAACTCCAAGGGGGTGGGGAACTTCCGCTCGATGTTCGTGAACATCCCCGATGGCAAGCCCGATGGCATCAAGCTGATCCCGGTGGGGGATATCGCCACCAAGGACGAGTTCGCGGCCATCAAGGGGATCACTGCCCAGGATGTGCTGACGGCGCATCGGTACCCGCCAGCGCTGGCCGGCATCATCCCAACCAATGGCGGGGGCGGGCTCGGGGATCCCGAGAAGTACGACGCCACCTATGCCCGAAACGAGGTGCTGCCGCTGTGTGAATTGGTGCAGGACGCCATCAACAGCGCTGGCCTGCCCCGGGCGCTGTGGGTCACGTTTCGAGAAACGATAGGGGCTGCTGTATAAAAACACAGTCTTATTGATGTAAGATGCAATCTGGTGATTGAGATTTCGATTTGTCGGGAGGGGTGATGCGGGTTTTTTGCAAAGAGTGTGGCCAGAGAGGCCGTATTACCAAGACCAATCGGCTTAGCAATGAGGTCTCTGATCTCTATTGTCAGTGCACCGATGCTGAGTGTGGTCATAGCTGGGTAGCCACACTGTCGTTCACTCACACGCTGAGTCCGTCGGCCAGGACGACGAACCAGTTGGTGCTGGGGCTGCTTGGATCACTGACGCCAGAGGGGCGGCAGTTGGTACTGAAAGGACTGGGGGCGCAATAGCGCCCCTCGCTTTTTTCAACTCAGTATTGCGAGAGGGCTTGCTCCGCCTCGATGTCCTGGTCGGCGCAGGCCTTGATCATGACCCACCCACCTATCTTCCCCATCCTGTCGGCACAGGATTCCACTTTCTTCATGTGCTTTGCGTACTTGTCTTGATTGTTCAAGATGGCCTGCCGCGCTTCTATGTTCTGGTCTGAGCAGGCTTTGACCATGCTCCAGCCATATTCCTTGGTGGTTCTGACACAGAACTTGACGATCTTCTCGTGGGGCCGGTAGTTGGCCAGCAGCTGTTCAAAGGCCTCAAGATCCTGGTCCACACAGGCCTTGACCATGGCGGCGCCGTACTGGTTCATCTGGTCTTTGCAGCGCTCGATGACCGCTGTTTTTTCGGTATCACTGATGGCCATGACGGAGGTGGCCAGCAACAGCAGGCTGGCCGCGATAACTCGATTCATCTTGTTGTTCTCATTTGGGCGTGAATCTGCATGCTATCAAAACCTCCGCCCCCTTGGCTCGTGACCGGTCACTTTTCAGTTAACTGGCCTCTTTTCTTGTTCCTCCAGCATCATGCCCAATTCGCATAGCGTGGCGATAGCCCGGCACATGCCCTCCCTGTCTTCCAGTTTCAGGTCCGGGGTGACTTTCGCTATCTCCCTGATTGAACTGTAAATCTCTGTTTGAATCCCCGCCTGCACATTGCCTCCTACTGCTGGTTAGACCTGACAATTTTATCTGTGACCTGATTGCATATCTCGACGTTCGCCGACTAGATTTTTCATATCTGTGAATTTTGACCTGTCAGATCTGACAGTCATCACGGCCCCGAGCACGGGCACCTGATGGAGGCGCCCCATGAAAAAGAAAATCAACCTCGCCCGGGCCTATGTGGTTCGTGCCAAAGGCATAACTCGCGCCGTGCTGAAACGCCATGGCATGACCAACGCTGCCACAGGCAAGGTCATCCATGTTGCTCCCGCGACGATTGGCCGCTGGCTTGATGACCAGACTCCCACCTTTTTTGACCTGGAACACGCCGCCGCCATCTGTATCCATCTCGGGATCCCTCTGTCTCATCTGCTGCCACCCAGTGACTGGCTGGTCGGGAACCTCTACAAAACCCACCATCACCAGCGCAGGGATCAACTGATGGCCCTGAGCGAGGATGAGATCGATTGGCTGCTGGCGGTTCGCGCCGGTGCTATGGCCTGTTATCGCTGATGCCCATCATAAGGCCTTGGATCTGACGCACCAAGGGGGACTCATGCCGACCATTAATTCCAGGTAATATAATACCCTCCGGCATGGCTGGATAATTTCACAATTGGTTTAAGTGGTCGCATCATAGCCATGTTGAATATTGCAAGTCAAACATCTTTAAAGCTGATAACACTTATCTGTTATTTTTTTGAAAATATAAGCAAGCGAAAGTGCACCGCTCACTAGACATATATGTCTAGGCCGCCCACCCCCAGCGCTCTACAAGCTAGTGAATTGATCACTAGGCGCTAGACGATTGAGCACAAGCCCCGCTACAACTGGCTTTGTACGTTTTACGCTCATTAGATCTTTAAACGGCATTTAAACCACCTTTAAACACCATTCAAATATTCAATACTTTGAAATTTTTTAACGCCGACCATGAATATTTTGAAAGTGGTGCAGTAATTTTAATAGTGGTGCAGTTATTCAATAGTGGGGACTGTTATTTTAAGGTTGGTTCGGTTGCCAGAAATATAAAAAGCATATGCAATTAATATTAAAAAGCCCCTCGGTGAGGGGCTTGATGCTTTTCTTGGTGTCGGTGTCGCACCGTTCATCACGTCACAGCGCCAGCGCCTTGTCGCCCTGGGTGTGCCAGCACTGAGCCTCTCCCTTGAAGGTCCCGCCGCATCCTTCTGGCAATGCGCAGTCGCAGTTCTGGCAGGTCTGCTGTTTCAGCTCAGCTTCCTGCTCCAACCAGCGTTCCCAGTCCCGCCGGATCAGAGTGCTGATATACTCGTCTGCGGAATATGGCTCACCGCTGCCAGCCCGAGCAATGCGCAGGTGGTTGAGTTGCTGGCGCTCCCGTTCTGACATCCTAACCTCCACGCGAGTTATTCCTAGGGCTGCATTCCGTTCGCGTTGTTCCCGCTTGCGTTTAGTGGCTGGGTTCATGCAGTGTCCTTCTCTTCGGCTATCAGCCGCAGTATCTCGCTCACATGCTGGCGCACCTCTATCACCTCACCGCCGAACAGATGCACGTATGAGTGGATTCCATGCCAGTGGCCTGATGTGGATGGCTCACTCACTCTGGCGATGGCATCAGGGTTAACCGCATGTTGACGGCCCCTGGTATCTGTTAGCTGGATCATGCCGCCCCCTTCCTGACCACCATGGCATCCTGCTTGGCCCACGCCCGCCAGCTGGAGATGGTCGCCTCAGTCGGAGGAGTGTCGGTGGTTGGGTGGCCATACACCACATGGGTAACCGTGCCGCGGTCGTTCTGCTTGGTGGCCCTAACTTCCCTGGTGGTACCGAAGCGGGTGAGCACATCTCCCTGTACCGGATGTTTGCGGGGGTCTCTCATGATTGAGCTCCTGTTTCGATTTGACGGTGGTCAGCCACTACCTGGTGCAGTGCCGGCCGGTATGTTGGGTTGAGCTGTGCGGCAGCACCCGGGTTGGCGCGGTCGATGGCGCTGCCCGGGGCGATAAAGAGGGTGCGGCCGGTCACGGCGCACCGGATAGTTCCGCTCTGGTCGATGGCCACGGGGGTCAGTCCGTCCACGATATGGCGGCGGCCAACCGAGCGGCCATCAGCTGTCAGCACTGGCACGGTGGGGCGGCTGGACTTGGCCTGAAACGGGTTCGGCACCTCGGCGGCGATGGCCGGCAGGGCCAGCAGCGATGGGCGTGGATGGCGACGGCGCAGGATGGCGCAGGCCACGTTCTGCTGCTTGCCCTTGAGCATCCCCACCCACTGGCTGATCTCGTTGGCAGGCCAGCGCTGCTGGAGGATGCAGGTCACCCGGTTATCCAGGCGGCGGTACTCTTCGTTGCTGGCTGTCTGCTTGCTGTTCATGTTCATGCCCACTCCTCGCTGTAGTCGTCCTGTTCCTGCATCCACTCCGGCACGTCCAGCCGTTCCAGCACCCGCCACATCTCACTGCGGTAAGGCTCCGGCAGCATCTCTATCCAGTTGCGGGTACCGGTATGGCCCTGCGCCTGGTAGACCTTGCCGCAGAGCTCAACCAGCATCGGCCAGTCCTCATCGCCTTCCGGTACCGCGTACTCATCCGGCTGGTTCGACTCGGCTGGCGACGGGCCCTCTGGCACCCAGTCCGGCTCGCTCGGGAGCGCTCGGCCCGACTGCACCTGGCCGTTCTCAAGCCGGAGGGTGTAGCCGTCCGCAGTCACGCTGGCACCTGCCCGCAAACGCCCGATAGAGAAGGGAGATAAACCCCATTGCTCTGCCATCAACTGATCCGCGAACGCCTCAGGATCCGGCTGCGTACAGTTATTGTCAGAGCTCCAAGGTGCCGGGCTGTCGCCCGACTTAACTGCAACACCCACACCCACACCCACACCGGTAGCCCCGGCGGCCTTGGCGGCCTCATAGGTGCCTGCTGGCACCACTTCCCACCCTTGCAGGCGGGTCTTGATACCCAGGCGAGCGGTGTGCAGCCCCATCAGGCGCTTGATGTCTTCGCCGTAAGCGTTGGCCTGCTCCTCGATGAGGTGGGCCAGCTTGATAGGGTGCTCGGCGCGGGTAGAGAGGGCCCCGCCCATGGCTTCGAGGTAGCAGCGGAAGATGCCGTTATCGGCGGCATAGCGGGCGGCCTCAAAGCGCGGGTCTTGCAAGACCGGCTTGGGTGGCCCCACCAGATCGCCGTGCTTCTTGGCGTTGCTGATGCGGCGCAGCTCGCGCCATACCCCGACAGGGGCGCCGCCGATCTGCTGGAAGGTGCGGATCCCCCACCAACTGGCCCAGGCGCAGGCATGCTGGGCACCCAGGTCTGCCTTGGTGCCCGCTTCTTCATCACCATCCACATGCTCGCCGTCGATGTTCTTGGCGATATAGGCGGCGATGTAGCCGGTGGCGTCCCCTTTGGACGGGTCGATCTCCTTCCAGTCGAAGCGCGGGGTAAAGTCGGTGAAGGGAATGCCCAGGTTGTTGCGCTCCAGCTCCTGCCGATCATCTGTCAGGGCATAACGCTGCAGAGTGTCGATCACCCCATTCCGGTCGCATTTGCGCATAAACAGCAGCATGTGCCAGTGCGGCGTGCCATCGTGGTGCGGCTCACAAACCCGGAAGCCATAGATAGGCATGCCCCAGCGCTTCAGGTATGAACGGGCCCGGCTCCAGAGCTGGCCCAGATAGGCGCAGGTGTCGCGCGGGGTGGCGCCCTGGTACTTGTCATTTTCGATGGTCTTGCCGTTGCGGCCCGTCTTCCAGGCATGGAAGCGGCTCGGGGCTGTCCAGGTGAAGAACACCCCCACATGGCCCTGCTCCTCGGCGTAGTCTTCAAAGCCGCGCATGCGGGTCATCATCTCGGCGCGGCGGTTGACCGGGTTGGCATTGCTCGCTTCCCAGCAGTCCTTCATCGAGACAACCAAGTCGTGCTGCTCGTTCATCACCTCCGACTCGGCCAGCCAGCGCATCATGGCCCGCTTGCGCTCGCGCACCACCTTCATGGTGGCGTTCGAGACGTAGGCTGAGACCCCCTTGCGCACCTTGCCCAGCAGAATGGCGATGTGCTCTTGCAGCCTGTCCCAGCAGCGGTTGATACGCCTTTCCCACCACTTGGCAGATAGCAGGCGCACCATCACGCCCAGGATCCAGTTATCCCGCGCCTCTCTGGTTTTGAAGTCCGGCATCCTGCCGACGAATCCCCACTGGTCTGCCGGCTGTTTGATGGCCTCCCATGTCTCCATCAGATCCAGCTCACCGGCGGCGGCGTTCTGCTCGATGTTCTTCCAGATGGCGGCAGTCTGGTTGGCGAACTGGTGGGCCACCCGCTTGCGCCCGTCATCATCGCGTAGCTGCTGGGCATCGACCGGCAGGGCCATCACCAGGGAGCGGACCCACTTCACCCGTTCCCGCAGCCAGATGTTTGCGCTGCGGCAGTTGCGGGTGGTGCCATCTTTGCGGCGGCGCACGTACTGCTTGAACAGCACCTGGGTGAACTGCATGGAGAGGCCATCGAGCAGCTGCACCGCCCAGACCAGATCGGATTCACCAGGGGCACCGACAAAGGCGGCCTCCAGCTTGGTGCCCGGCATGGCATTGGCGAGGGCATCGATACGGGCCTTGAGGGTCTTCTTGGATAGCGGCAGCTGGTTGCGTTTTGGCGTCGGCAGGCGGCTGATGGCAAAACCAAGATGGCCAGCCTCGGCGGCTGGCCCTGTTTTTTGTTGGTTGGTCATTGGTGATTGCTACCCGACAGCTCTTTGATGTTGTTCCGGCAGGAGGCCAGCGCATGGCGGGCATGCCTCGCCATCTTTCTGGCTGCGACACACTGGCGTAGGGTCAGGGAGACCGTGCAGCGCGGGCGAGGGGATAGCTGACGCATTTCCAGCAGGTCGCGCTGGTAGCTGCGCAGGCGGGCCTCGTCGCTCATCATTGTGACGAACCATCTATCCAAACGGGTTTGCAGGTCTGCGATCAGGCGGTGGCTCATTTGATGGTCTCCCCCAGTCCGTGGAGCGGTTCGCAGTCTGCCCACCACTCGGCGATCTCTCTGGCCAGCGCCACCTCACCGCCACCCAGCGCCAACCAGTACACGGCGCGGATGGCGCCAAGGGCCAGCAGCTCCTGGGTGATATTGCGGTTGCGCTTGGCGTCGCAGCCCGAGGTGTTGAATTCCTCCTGTGCCGCCTCCCAGTGCTTGGTCAGCGGGCTGACCGGCGCCGGCGGCTGCATGTGGGCGGGGCCCGCCTCTATGGTGCCTTGGTCATCCAGCGGTGCCTCCAGTTCAAACAGGTCTGTCATGCTGCACCCCCTACAACCACGCATCCGTTCACCGGTGACCAGCTTGAGATGGGCACTTGCAGGCCCAGCTTGTTTTGATCACGCTCGCCGCTCAGCAGCATGAGTGCTTGTTCGTTGCAGCTTTCGCAGCCACACCACTGGCCTCCGCACTGGCAGAACTCTTGCTCGCCGTGTTTCTCCCTGGAGTAGAGCGAGAGGCGCAGGCAGTCCTGACACATCACAAAGAAGCTGATGCGGATAACGCTCAGGCGATTAGGTCGGATCGGCACCTTGACGGTTTGCATCACGGAGGCATCGGGGCCAGAGGCCATATCAACGCCAATGAAGAACGGGTTATCCATAAACGGCAGCAGGTCATCAACCGGCACCTGAGCGGCATCGTCTTGCGGCTGGAATACCATCCGCTCTTCTTCGAGATCCCACGTAAAACCGCTTCTTCCCTCGGCGAACAGCCATTCATCCGCAGCCTGTGGGTTGGCTGCGGCGAACTCGTTGAACAAGCGAAGGAACATCAGGTCTTGGCTCATGCCTCATCCCCCATCACGGAGTCGTCATCGAGCAGATCCGCAGGGCAGCTGGTCACGACCAGTTGCACCTGGATGTACTCATCCCCGGAGTAGAGCTCGCCCAGGGCGATGCGGTTTGTCTGCTCAGTGCTGGCCAGCAGCTCGGTCAGCAGCGGCAGCACGGCCCGCTCTGCCCGCTTGGCGATGTGAATGGCGTCGATGCTCATGCCTGGGCCCTCCGGTTCATGGTGTGGAATAGCTGGTGCCAGCGCAGTTGCAGGCGGGCCTGCTCGCGCAGATTGCGGCCCTCGGGGCCGCGCTTGGTGGTGTAGGTCTTCGCCCTGATGCGGTGCGGCAGATCGGCCAAATCGGCCATGGCTGCCTGCCGGGTGATGGGGTGGAACAGCTTTTTCATGCCACCCCCTCGATGATGCGGATGGCGCCTGAGAGCATGCGCTCCATGCGGGCATACCCGTTCTGGCCGCGCAGCCAGGTGGTGCCGCAGTTGGTGTAACCCTGCTGCACCAGGTAGGCGCTGGCGGCCTTGATGGTCGGTTCGGTGTGACGAGTGATAACGGCGGCCATGATCAGATCCCCCCACGGCTGTTGACGCATGACCAGACCGCACGCCAGGCCATGGCGGCCGGGCGTTCTACTGCATGGATCAGGTCAGGGCTGGCGTTGTAGCGCTGACCCAGGCGGGCCAGCTTGCGGTTTTGCAGGCGCAGGTTGCGCACTGTGTCGAGAATGGCTAGAGTTGGCATGTCGATTTTCCTAGTCGATAAGTGACTGATGAAAGCCCCGCGGTGTTCCACCACCTTTGCGGGGTTTTTTATTGCCCGATTGCTCGCGGGCCGCTTTGTGTCATCTGGTTGGCGGCCATGACGGCGCGCTTCATGCGCAGCTTGGCGGCACGTTCCTTCTTCTCTCTCTCGATATCCCCGATGGGTCTGGTCACTGGCGCCGGGTGCCACACCTTGGCGTCACAGCCGCCGCGAAACTCCCCCTGATACTCCAGCGCGATCACCGCCATCCTGACCGCCTCGCGCTGGGCATGGGGCAGGGCTGACAAGGTGGCCGTCATCAGCTCGCCCCGCGGCTGGCGGGCGATGGCACAGATGGCGGCTTTCTTGGCCTGGCTCAGAGCCAGCCAGTCGGTGTCCAGACTGGAGCGCGTTTTGCCGAACAACTCCCGCAGGATCTGGCAGCCAGCGGTGTTCATGGCCACCTGCTCCAGCGGAGTCAGGCCCGCGAGGTTGCGCTCTTCGTGGTTGATGGGTGTCTGTTGCATGGGTCTCCCCTTACATGGTCATGGTTTGCATCAGGATGTCTGATGCGCAGGCGACGGCCGGCACGGCTTGAAAGCGGGCCTCGACATCGTGGATGAGCAGTGCCAGCGACCCCATGGCGGCGGTGGCGACACTGATGATGGTGTTGCGTTCGGTGCGGGTGACCCGTCCCCGTTCGGCCAGCTCCACCGCACGCAGGCCGATACTGGCAACGTCAGCGTTGAGGCGGATCGCCTGGTGGGGTAGGGATGGCGCCCGGTCGGCGCTGGGGATGGCGATGGCCGTCAGGCCGCACTCCAGCAGCATGCCGTCGATCAGGGTTTCGTCCCCGTCGGTGGCGTGGT
The DNA here is from genome assembly GCF_022549315.1 of Aeromonas sp. MR16. Taxonomy (NCBI): domain Bacteria; kingdom Pseudomonadati; phylum Pseudomonadota; class Gammaproteobacteria; order Aeromonadales; family Aeromonadaceae; genus Aeromonas; species Aeromonas sp. MR16. Next base: position 56,985 of record NZ_JAKZFK010000026.1, read on the forward strand.
AGAGCGCGATCAGATCGACCACGGTCAGCTGGTGCGGCTGGTCAGGACTGAGCTTGTTCCTCAGCACCTGGGCGTCGATGCCAGCGGAGGGGGCGATCTGGCTGATCACGTGATTGGATTTAAATCTGCTGCATGCAGATTCGAGGTGCGGGTGTTTGCAGTCGCTACTGATAAACATGGTTCTCGCTCCATTGAGTGCCATAGTGATCAGGAGGTTGCAGAGAGATAGGCTGCTGCTGCGGCTTTGTGGTAGAGCGCGACCATGTTGATCAGGACGCGGTGCTTTGGGCCTGGTTTTGGCATGATCTGCAGCTCACCACTGGAGATCATCTTCTTGACGGTGCCAACAGGGATGCCGGTATCGGCGCTATAGCGCTCGATGGTTTTGACTGGTGTGTCGATCTTGAGTGCAATCTCTGACATGATAGATCCCCTTAAACGTTGCTCAATACGGCTCGATATAGCTCTAATGCTTCAATTCAATCTCACAAAGTGAATTGTTGATCTAAAAAGTTGCTTGGTCAAGCCGAAGGAGTATTAATAGCCCGATAAAGTTCTATAAGGTGCTTTATGACTACGGAGAAAGCTTTAAAGGTTGATTTTGATCAGTCATCCTTCTCAGAACGACTTACTAAGGTGATAGGCAACGAACCAATTCGCGCTTTTGCTCGACGAGCAGACATGAGCGATAGCGGCCTCAAGCGCTATCTGTATGAGGGAACCATTCCTCCTATTGATCGAGCTTTAAACTTGGCGCGAGCAGGCGGTGTCACCTTTGACTGGCTGGTGTTTGGTATCGGTGAGGCAGGGTCCAGCGCTCGAACAAATCCTCCTATTGCGCCAGCTTCTGATGTTCAAGGCTTTCAGGTAACCGAAGAGTTCACCACGATTCCCGCCTATCAGGTGTTTGCGAGCGCAGGGCATGGCGCCAATATCACAGACGAAGCACTGGCCGAACCGATGGCGTTCCGTACCGACTGGCTGCGCCGAGAGGGGTTTGACCCGGCCAAGATGGCTGTCATCCGGGCCAAGGGCGACAGCATGGAGCCGACTATCAACGATGGTGATGTGATCCTGGTTCGCCTGAAGAACGGGGAAGCACCCCGCGATGGGCTCTATGTGCTGCGCCTCGATGGCGGCCTGTTCGTCAAGCGCCTGCAGTTCGACTTGGGCGGCGTGCGCATCATCTCCGACAACCCCCTGTACAAATCCCGTGACCTGAGCAAGGCCGAACTGGCCGAGCTGGATCTGGTTGGCCGCGTGGTTTGGGCCGGTAAGAAATTCTGATGGCAGTTAGAGATAGCGAAGGCCAGGCAAATCAGGTGGTGGTGTACAGCCATGTCGGTTCGTAAAACAGATCACAAGACAAAACCCTGGCTGTCTGAAATTTACCCGGATGGCCGAGATGGGCCCCGGAAGCGCAAGCGCTTTGCCACCAAGGGGGAGGCGCTGGCGTGGGAATCCCACATGCTCACCGCCAAGCCCTGGCAACAGACAGAAGCAGTGGCCGTTACCGGTGATGAGCGGCGGCTGTCAGACCTCGTTGCCGCCTGGTTCGGACGCCACGGCCAGACCCTGGCTGACGGTGAACGGCGACGAGACAAATTGGTGTGGCTGTGCGAGGCACTGGATAACCCCATTGCGACCGAGTTCACCTCCGAGCACTTCTCGGCATACCGGGAGCGCCGGCTGGCTGGTGAGCTCTATGTGCCTGGGCAGCGCAAGCAGGTGACGCCGACCACCATCAACCGGGAGCAGCTTTATCTGCAGGCGGTATTCAATGAGCTGGCACGCCTGGGAGTGTGGAGCGGCGGTAACCCGCTGGCCGATCTGCGCCAGTACAAGGTGCAGGAAAGCGAGCTGGCCTATCTCTCCCAGGATGAAATCGAGCAACTGCTCGATGCCTGCAAAGAGCAGCGGGATCTGTGGCTCATTGTGATGCTCTGCCTCTCGACCGGTGCTCGCTGGTCCGAGATTGAGAAGGTCAGCCGATCCCAGATCGGCATGGGCCGGATCACCTTCACCAAGACCAAGGGCAAGCGAAACCGGACTGTTCCCGTTGCTCCCTGGTTGCTGGCCATGCTGCCCCGGCGAACCGGCCGCCTGTTCGATGATTGTTATGCCGACTTCGAGAAGGCGATCAGACGGGCTGGCATCAAGTTGCCCGCTGGGCAGAGCACCCACGTTCTGCGCCATACCTTCTCCAGTCACTTCATGATGAACGGCGGCAACATCCTGGTGCTACAGCGCATCCTCGGCCACACCGACATCAAGATGACAATGCGCTATGCCCACTTTGCCCCCGATCACCTGGAAGATGCGGTGCGTCTCAACCCGATCACCGCGCTAAAAAATGGCGACAAAGTGGCGACCGAGGCCCCTTACATCTAGCGATATTTAGCCATATTGCTTTTTTCAGCCCCTTTGAAATCAGTAACCTATTGATTTAAAAGGCATCCCATCGGTTTCAAAATCCGCCGTTGAAAGACGTGTCGGTTCGAGTCCGACCCCGGGCACCATTTAGAATTCAATGACGTAAGGCCACCCAAGCGGGTGGCCTTACGTTTTTCTGGCCCCCCAACATGGCGACGTGTCCACATCGTGTCCACATCGTGTCCACCTAGGTTTAGGTGATCGGGTTATTGTCGTGTCCACTGCTGCTAGAGCAGTACCAAGCGTGACCGGACACACTTCACAGACAACCTATTTTCCGTGGAGCAGGCCAGCCAGCGCACCAAGGCCGTAGCGCCCTTTCAAAATTTCAGTTATCAGATCAGCCCTCATCACACCTAACCGGCTGAAACTAAGCGCCTTCCAGCCAGCTCCAAGCAACCCCCGCAGATCCTTCCCGATCGTTCAAATTCCCATGGAAAGTACGACAATCCCAATATATTCAATGAGTTATGTTTTCATCATCGTTATCCAGCGCCCCGCCGAACGGTAAAACCCTGCAATTTCTTTCGATCTTTTCAGATCCTAACCAAGCCGCAGATCCTTTATCTGGCGCGCTCTGGGCCTATGGCTTTGCGGTAATCCACTTTTGCAAAAAATTTTATTGGTGCGGCGCGCAGGTGGGAGCGGAAGAGCACGGTTTCCGTGGCGCAGACGCGGCGGTGGGCGTCGCCGCCGTGCGCTGGGAGGCTGAGCACGTCCGGGGCGCCGCCGTGCTCCACCTCGTCGATGGTGTAGGTGCCCTTGTCCACCGGGGCACTGCCCTACCAGCCAATCAGGGCTTGCAGCTGCGCCCCTCGCCGCGGCAAGGCCAGCTTGCCGTCGGTGTCATCGAGGGAGAGCTCTATGGTGTCAACTTCGAAACCCCGGTTGTCAGCCAAGGAGAGGCCTATCAGGCGGGGGCGAATGGCGGCGGAAATATCCTGGCCATCGACCAGGATCTGGTAAGCCGGGGCGCGATGCTGGTTCATGTCATCACCCGGCCATAGAGACTGCTCAGCGTGCGCCCGGTCAGCTTCTGGCCGACCGTCGCTATCTCGTCATCCACCTGCTTGAGTTTGAGGGTGAACTCGATGCGCTGCGCCATCGCGGAAGAACTCCGAGCGGGTCACGCTGGTCCCTTCAATGACAAACCTGCCGCGCATCACCCCATCGCCCTGCAGCAGCGGGAAGGCTTGCCCGGTATCGGCCATGGAGTGCAGCAAATCGAGGCTGACCGGGCCGCCGGTCACCTCTGGATAGAGTGAGCCCGACAGGGGGCTGGTCTCATCGTCGCGACCGGTGAACTGGTAGGCCGGGGCGGTGCCAATGCGGGCATTGCCCGGGTGGCGCCAGCCGCGCTCATCCTGCTGTGATTGGGAGGCAAAGGTTCGGCGCTCAAACACGAACCACCTCAGGGTCATCATCATGGTGGGCTCCTCTTACTGGTTATCGCGGGTGGAGGCGTTGCCGATGCCGTCAAGCAGGGGGGCGAACGGCTTGAAGGCATCGAACACCGGCAGCAGGCCAACCAGGTGTAGTGGTCAACTAAATCCGGACACTTGGTTAGGCCGAGCCTCGGCTTTTGCTGGCGCGATCCCGTCATTGTGTTGATGGGGACGCCGCCAGTTGTAGTAATCCATCAGGTAGTAACTGATATCCCGCTTCGCCTCCCGCAGGTTCATATATCCCGTTGTCGGGAG